>JBAVOD010000131.1:0-13090 GCA_049691735.1 Bacteroidales bacterium | reverse complement strand
GAATAAAAACTCTGCCAGGTATTTTGATTTGTAATCATAATTTAACCGGCCAAAATAGTTATTATAAGCTCCATTTGATGCCGAACCGCCATTGTCCTTATCTGCCGGCGCAGTGCTTCCCACGTTAATCTGGTCGATGGCAGGGCTCACAAAATTTTTCCTGTAAGCACTTGCCCAGGTATAAGTATTCTTTTGCTGCTCCTGACCCAACATGGCTGCTACATGATGAGAACCGAAGGTATTTTCATACGTAAATCTGTAGTTATACAACATGGTTGTCCACCTGCTGTATCTGTCAGTAAGCTCTACAGTTGATGCCCCGGTGCCCTGTTTCTTGTCGTATTCCTGTGTAATTACATTGTATTCATAATAATAATAGGGCAACTGGAAAGTTTTTTGGAACTGATTTCTTATGTCATAATTAAAAGATGCATCAACCCTCAGCCCTTTTAAAAAAGGTATTTTATAGGTTCCGGTAAATGTGGAAAACAATGGGGTATCATCATATCGATCGTAACCTCTTTGATCGAGTAAAAGAGGATTTTCCCCCAATCTTCCGGGGGCAATTAATCCGTTCGGATATATGGCGGGCAACGTGGGATTGGCCGTCAATATATTTACGAAATTAGTGCCGTTATTAATAAAGGTGTAATTTCTGTCATTGAGTATCGTATTTATATTGGCACCGATACTTAAATTCTTATTTAAGTTAACAGTAACATTTACACGCATGTTGTACTGCTTGTAATCGGTAGGCATGTGTCGAAAAGCACTTCCCTGATGCAGGCCTGCAAAAGAAAAAAGATATTTTACAGCTTCTGTCCCTCCGTTTACCGATAAACTCGCACGTTGTTCAAGTGAATATGGCTTCAAAACTTCCCCAACCCAATCGGTGTTCGGATATAAAACAGGATCGGAACCATCCTTAAATTTCTGAATGGCTTCAGCTGAATAAAAAGGGATATATTCGGCCGGTCTGCCTTGTCTGTACCAATCTCCTTCATTATATATCTGAGCGTAATTAACAGCATCCTGCATTTTCGGAACCTTAGTCGGATGCTGGAAAGCCGTATTATACGATATACTGAATACAGGCTTACCAAGCTTACCGGTTTTGGTAGTCACAATGATCACTCCGTTTCCCGCACGGGCACCATAAATGGCTGCTGATGCATCCTTCAAAACAGAAACGCTCTCAATATCATCAGGATTCAGCCTTTCTAATCCGGCTCGTTCCACACCGTCAATGATGATAAGCGGAGTATTGTCATTTAAGGTACTGGATCCGCGAATTAAAATATTCAGACCTTCCCTTCCCGGTTCCCCCGAACGTTCGTTTACAAGTAAACCAGGTAACTTTCCATTAAGAGAATTGGCTACATTGGCCTGGGGACTTTTTACTATATCATTTCCACCAACTGTAGCAATAGATCCTGTAAGTGTTTCTTTCTTTTGAGTTCCATATCCAACTACAACAACCTCTTCCAGTCCCGTAACTTCAGATACCAACGTCACATCAAGAGTTGTTTTGTCCGACACATTTATCTCCCTGGACGTATATCCGACATATGAGAATACCAGAATAGCAGACCTGTCAGGGACATTAATTGAATATGCCCCGTCAACAGATGTTGAAACTCCGGTATTTGTTCCTTTAACCCAAACAGTGGCTCCAATAAGAGGTTCTCCGGTATTGGAGTCAGTGACCTTACCACTGATCTGAAGTTGCTGAGGGTCAGCTACTCCACCAGCCATTACCTGTGAAAGGCTTAAAAAGGCAATTATCAGAGAAAGGTTTATGGTTAACAGAAATCTTTTTATTCCCGTTTTTGGCAGCGGGAAGTAAGATCGAAGATTTTTTTTCATAATTTTGCAAAGTTTTTAGAAATTAAATAGACTAATGGCCTGCTAAAGGCGGCTTTATTAGAAAAATTTGTAGAAACCGGGCAGGATGTTGCAGCATCCTGCTTTTTTTTCAGTGATTAGTTTTTCATAGGCAAATAGATTTAGGTTAGTCAGGGTTTTTAAAGTATTGCATATTCTTAATATTCATAGCTTTAGAATCATCTTGCATTGCCTGTAATTCCCGTTACCGGTTTAGCCGATCATTCCCTACATTTGAACAGACTGTGAATACAACTTTATTCTCTACTATCACGGTAACTTACACGTGTCAAGTTAAACCCTTATTTTCTAATTTGCAATAAATCTCAAAAAAAAATTTAAGTCAGGTTGTAAAAACAGATGTACTAATATTTACGGATGTGGTAATGCATTCAGATAGTCATACTTCTATTTCATCCGGAGGAATAGTTATGAATTGTGTGAAATATTAAAAGGCGATTTTGACCAGAAATAGAATTCTTATCTATCACCCCATTTTACTTTAGTTTCCTTTCCGACGTAAACCACTTTCTTTTCCGGTTCACCGGGGGTTATACCTATTCCTTCAGATTCATCTACGATAATGACGTCAAAAATTCTTTTTTTCAGACTGCCGGGAAAGTATCCTGTTTTTTCCCCTATTGTCAAGGTCTGTCGTTTTTCATTCCATTTTAAAGGTATAACAGTATAATTCCCTTTCTCGTAATTGTAATTGTCACCTTCATCTTCGTACAGATCGAATGTGCCATCTGCTCCTTTATAGACGCGTATCTCCAGAGTGTCCTGAGATTTTTGCCCCGTGAACTGTATAAATTTTCCCATCGGAATTATTGAACCGCCTTTGACAAACAGCGGAATCTTGTCCGGTGGAGCTGCGGTTTTTATTGTCTGGCCTCCGTCAAATCGTTTCCCTGTCCAGAAGTCGTACCATGTTTCCGGTTCAGGCAGGTAAACATTCCATTCCTTAATATTTGGTTCAGTAACCGGTGCAACAAGCAGGGCTTTTCCGAACATATATTCAAAGGGTTGCTTCAATGCAACAGTATCACTCTTAAAATCCATGATTAACGGACGCATCATGGTTGATCTGTTATGTGTAACCTGCCAGGCTTCCGAATAAATGTAAGGAATTAAACGGTAACGCAGGTCAAGCATTTTCCTCATATTATCCTCAACCTGTTGTCCGAATTTCCAGGGTTCGGTCTCAGACTGATAGCCATGTATCCTGAAGATGGGGTTAAAGGTCCCCCACTGGTACCACCTTGTCAGCAGATCCTGGTACTTTTCATCGGTATATTGCGATTTACCAGGACGAAAGAATCCTCCGATATCTGTTGTCCAGTAAGGTAATCCTGTAATGGTATAATTCAATCCTGCAACAATCTGCCGTTTATAAGTGTCCCATGTTCCTCCTATATCGCCCGACCAGTTGATTATGCCGTATCTTTGCTGCCCAAGAAAGGCAGAGCGGGTTAAAATACAAACCCTTTTATCAGAAGAGGTTTTTCGCTGCCCCTCGTAAACAGCCTGGCTTACCATTAACGGATAGGTTAACCGATAAAAATCGCCCAATCCAATAAATGTATTTCTCCCCTTTAATGCATCATTCTCCGGTTCTGTGGCATCCATCCACCAGGAATCAACACCATAAATAAATAGATTATCTCTAAGGGTATTCCAGTAAGTTTCTCTTGCAAGCGGGTTGAAATAATCCAACCAGGGAGTATCCGGTATGTAAAGGTTTTTTTTCACATACTCCTGACCGATCTCTGAATTCTTGTCAGGGTTTGACCAGATAGAAATGCTGAAATGTGCATTTGAATCATGCAATTTTTTAATGAAGTCTGCCGGATTGGCATAATTAATTTTATCGAACTGTGGAACACCCCAGCCATTTTTGCCCCAGTATTGCCAATCCTGCACAATAACATCCATGGGGATATTCCTTTTCCGGAACTCCTTTACCGTTTCAACCAGATGTGTTCCTGAAGTATACCGTTCGCGGCATTGCCAAAAACCATAAGCCCAAAGGGGGAACATGGGAACATCGCCTGAGAGATCACGGTACGAGGAAATTACACTATCGGCTGAAGGACCATAAAAGACGATATAATCAATAGCCCGGGCATTGGGGGAGCGGAATGTTGTCAGATTACCGGTCAGTTTCCACGACACCATTGGTGTGTTGCCTGATTTGCAGACTAACTGTAACTGATGTTCCCCTGCAGTCAATTTTACCAATGCACAGGCAGTTGGAGGGAGCCACATATTGGTTTGGTCAATGCAGGGCTTCCCGTCGATAACAACCAGATGACGGTTACCCATGTCGCCAAGATCGAGGAAAATGGAATACACCCCATTCTCCGGCACACTGAACCGGCCCAGGTAAAGGGACTGGTTCTGTGCTACTTTTTGAGTACCTGAAGTTGTGGTAACCTCAGCTGTCTGGTTCTTGCCAGTAGAAGCTTGTTGCTGTTTTTCGAGCGTTATAAAATTATCGGCCGGATTAAAATCAGTCAGACCGTACTGATGCCAGAGTAATCCGTACCCTTTGCCCGAATATATAAATGGTAGCGAAATCTGGGAATTGACCTGAGTTAACCGGCGGGTGACATTCTTTAAATTAAAATGCCCATCCTGAAACTGCCCGAGTCCAAAAAGATATTCGCCGGACGGTGACTCAAAACTCTGTTCAGCCATGAAACAAGGCTGACCGGATACGGAATCAGGTAAAAGCTTCCGGGTTCCTGCCTTTTCGCTGAGAAAAAGCTTTCCGGAATTATCAGCAAATGACAGTGTACCTGTTTGCTTGTCCAATTCTGCAATAATCGTTTTTGCAGAAATCCTGAGTTTTGAAGGTGAATCGGAAACATTAAAACGCGGGGTCGGAACACCTGCTGTAAAAATGAGTTCAGGCACCTTTACTTCTGTCCCGGTATAATACCTGATCCTTACTGCGTTGTCGGTTAAAGGGTAAATACTGAGTGTCCCTTCAGAGAGTGTGACGTCTATTTTGTCTGCAGATTGTTTAACGCTTTTTACAACCTGACCATGACAAATTACAGGGATCAGGATGATAACTGAAAAGAAAAAGTGTCTCATAATTGCAATATTTATGTTCACAAAAGTGAATTCTGATCAGACGTTAATCAGGGCAGAATTGTAAGCTTTAATGCCCAATCCTTTCCCGACCGGTCTGAGTTATCAGGATATTGTGGCAAAGTGATCCTGCCTGAATCATCAGAGATGAGCCTGGCCCCCGGTACTATCCACTTGCCATTTCCCGGATCGAACCAGTTCACAATATACCTGGTGTCAGGCTTGACCCCTGTTACATTGGCTTTAGGACAATCCCTTTCAAAATAAAGCATTAAAAGATCCTGTTTTGGTGTAGCGGCCCCATAGGCCCAGCCTGTTGTTACCCTGGGTCCGGCCGATTGATTTGGTTGTATCCGTTCCGTGCATGGAACAAGTTCCTGGTATTTTTGCCCTTCAGAAAGTATAAAGCTCTTCAGATGACGCATCTGGTCACCTGAAGGCCACTGAATTACTTTCCACATGGGATATAAGGAAGCCTCTTCGACCTCTCCGCTCCAGACTCCTCCTCTCCATCCGCCTGCACCATATATGTGTCCGCCAAGCCCTCCGGAAAGGACACTGCCATACATTGCAGAACGGCACCATTCTGCAGCTTCAGGCGATCCACCTTCGGCATTCTCCATACCATCATAATAAGGTTCGCCATTTATTCCCGGAACAGGCGGATCAGCCCTGAATATTTCGGTCAGCAACGAGAAGCTGTCATGATTCCGAAGGTTTCCAATCTGGTGAAAACTCAGCCATTTTGCTTTATCGGTATGTCCCCAGTTCTTTAATGATGACCCGGTCGGATTAGTGCCGGCAAGGGTTCCGAATGGAGAATGTCCATACTTTTCTATTACTTTATTTGCTGCTGCATTCCAGTCGTCAGCCGGAATCGTCTCACGATCATAGTCAAAATGAATGGGGCTGAACAGACAGATATTTGCCTGGTAGCGGCTCCAGATGTACTGGATATATCGCACGTACGAATCAGGCCATGAATAGTATTTTTTCCAAGCCTGTCCGACGTCTCTTCTTGCTACCTCTATAAAGGGAACAAATCCCTGCGCGTTCAGGTAATCAATTTTTTTGTCAAGTGATTGAAAGTAGGCGGGATCAATCCTGTCCACATCTGGAAAATAAGATTCAAATCCCGGAACTTTACCCGGAAACATAAAAGCCCTGTGACCAGCTTCATCATTCATCGATTTTGCACTTTTTGTCCCGGCCTGTGCCCAGCCTGAACGGATAATAATTCCATCCCCGGTAATGAGTCTGGGTGGTTGATCATCATTGTTCCAGTTTGGCAATGCCGCCAATATTGCTACACAGTTGTACTCCTGCTTATGCCGGTAAGCAACATACTCTTTGAATCCAGCCTCCGGTCCCATCTGGCGAATAGTATCATCATCCCGCCAGCGGAATCTGAACGTTGGGGTCGCCCACCATGTATCACCGATCAGAAACCAGGGGGTTCCATCAGCATATTGAAATGCGTGGCCATTGGCCGAAGGCTGTATCATACCACGCCTCGATGGGTTCTCTGCTTTCTGTGGTTCTGTCCAGGCTATGGCGGTAAAGGATCCGCTTTTACCTTCAAGTCCCGGGTCTGAAGGTTGAGAACCGCTTTTCCATGTCCATGTTCCAGGAACTGTTGCTGTTATGCGTACACGGAAAGTGTTGCCTCCATCCCAGAAACCGTAGCAACGTTTGTTGAATCCGGGACCTTTAAGATCGAGCCAAACGGTCATATCAGTGTAAGGATTTTTATACGCATTCCTGGCAGTTAAGGTAATCTCCACCTTTTCCCAGGCATGGTATGTATTTACATCAGATGATGGAGAAGCAACAGAGACGGGGGCGATATTCAGCGATATTAAAGCTATTAATATTACCGTTTTGAAATGAAATCTGAATCTTTTCATAACTCTTTATAATTTATCCGATTGGTATTACTAATTTGAAACGAGATAAACCCATGGTTGATTAAATAATGGAAACTGTTGTCATTTTCAAATCTTTAGTGTCGGAGCTGTTGCCGTACCATATCTCATATTCGCCCGGGGTTACAGTCATTTTCCCACTTGTCTTATCAAAAAACTCAAATGCTGTGCCTGGCAGATTGATATTAACATCAGTTGATTTCCCGGCAGCGATGCTAACCCGTTTAAAACCTTTTAATGTTTTAAGCGGACCATCGATATCGTTAACTTTATGAACATATACCTGGACTATTTCGGTCCCGTTTCGTTTTCCTGTGTTTGATACCGGAATTGTGAGGTCTATGTTTCCCTCCTTTTTGATCTTATTGGTTGAGATTTCCGCACTTCCTATTGAGAATGTTGTATAACTAAGTCCAAACCCAAATGGGAAAAGGGGATCAGACATGTATCGATAAGTCCTGCCTCTCATTGAATAATCTTCGAAATCGGGCAGTTGCTGCATATTTCTGTAAAAGGTGATTGGCAGCTTGCCCGATGGGTTATAGTCGCCCAACAGCACATCGGCAATAGCCTGACCACCAGATTCACCTGAGTACCAGGCCTGAAGAATAGCATCGCAGCTTTCCGTTTCGGGTATCAGACCTACAGCGGATCCTGAACAGTTTATAAATACAATTTTCTTCCCGGCCAGTTTTAACGCCTGTAAGCAATTCCGCTGAGCAGCAGGAAGTTCTATATCGGTACGGTCCCCACCCTTGAAACCAGGCAGCTCCACAGGCATTTCTTCACCTTCGACCTGTGTTGAAAGACCTCCGGCAAATATCACCAGATCAATTCCCTGTAATTTCTTTACAAGGTTACTGTAATCAACATCCTTTTCTTTTCCAAAATTGAAATCGATGTTTGCCAGCCAATCATTCTGTTGAGTAAGACTGATCTCGATATGATATTTTTTACCTTTTTCAACACTGAACGGAGTTTTGGCGATTACAGTTCTCCAGTTACTGTACTTTTTTATTGATTCTCCGTTTATCGTCAGTTCAAATAATCCTGTGGCGCCATATCTCAGAACAATGGTCTCATCACGGGTTGGTTCAAAGACTGTTTCATATTTAACAGAGAAATTTTTCTGATTAACCCCGGCTGCAAAAGAATTCTGACCGGAAACTGATTGTAATATCGGATTTGCGATATATTGTGATAATACTGCATCTCCTTTAAAGTCAGTGTTATTCCAGTAAGTAGCCTTAAATCCTTTCGTACCGGCAAACGAACAATCCGGAACATAGCTCTCAATTGCATTATTATCAACCAGTTCACATCCTTTATCATACAGAATTTTGTTGGCTGCAAGTTTGGAAGTAATTCCATCAAGGATTGTTATTGTCCTGACAGGAGTTCCGTTATAATTTCCCCATAACACAGGCTCACTATCGGCATTAGGTCCGATTACAGCAATTTTTTTGACAGATTTCTTCAGGGGAAGGATATTATTTTTATTAAGGAGAAGAGTCATCGATTCACGGGCCATTTCGAGGGCAAGCTTTCTATGGTCTTCATTATTTATGACCGACGCCGGGATTTTGGTCCATGGAACCAATGAGTCCTCGTCCATATCACCCAGGTCGAATCGACCGGTCAGCACACGCGTCAGATGTTTGTTAATTTCTTCTTCGGAAATCAAACCTCTTTCAATAGCTTCAGGCAATTCTTTAAATGCATAGGACTGCCATGCGCATTCAACATCGGTTCCTGCCACAACACCTTTTACTGCAGCATGTTTAGGATCGGATGAAACATTATGACCGTTATAAAAATCTGCTATTGCATCGCAATCAGAAACGACAAGGTATTTATAGCCCCATTCGTCACGTAAAATTCTTTGAAGCAGTTGTGAGTTACCGCAGCAGGGCTCATCATTCAGACGCTGATAGGCGCACATTACCTGGCGGACATCTCCATCCTGGACCAGAGACTTGAAAGCCGGCAGATATGTTTCCCACAGGTCACGCGGCCCGATATTATTAAGGTTGATGGAATGCCGGCTCCATTCCGGACCAGAATGAACGGCATAATGCTTGGCACAGGCCAGAAGCTTTTTGTACTTTGCATCTGCAGGACCCTGCAATCCTTTGACAACGGAAACTCCCATCCGGGATGTCAGGTACGGGTCTTCACCATAGGTTTCCTGCCCCCGCCCCCATCTCGGATCGCGGAAGATGTTGATATTGGGTGTCCACACCGAAAGGCTCAGAAATCGTTTGTTGTCCTGTCCCTTTTGTACTGATTCATTATACCTGGCGCGGGTTTCATCCGAAACAGCATTGAAAACATGATAAGCCAGAGAATCATCAAACGAGGCTGCCATACCAATTGGTTCAGGAAAGACAGTAACATTTTCATTATTTGCAAGACCATGAAGGGCTTCGCTCCACCAGTTAAACTTCTTTATCCCAAGGTGTGGGATGGCATCTGACTGGTCGCACATCAATGAGGCTTTTTCTTCCAATGTTAAGCGGGATATCAGATCTTTAACCCTATCTTCAGTGCTTAATCCGGCATTCTGGTAGGGATATGGCTGTCCCCAAAGGCCTGATGTCAGGATCAGACCCAGGATAAAAAATATTGCTTTCTTCATAAGAATTGTATTAATGATAATTGGGTGGAATAAAGATGGGTATTTTTATTGTATTAGTTACAATTTTGCAGCAAAACCTCCTGGCAGCCGTCGTCATGCTCACTGAAAAGAGGGCCTGATACTGGCATTCCTCCGAATCGTCTATTTTTGTCAAACAATTGAGATAAATGAAACATAAAGTCCTGAAAAAGCAGCACAACTCAAAGATGTGTTTTGTATGCGGCATGAAGAATGATTTCGGGCTGCACGCCAGTTTCTACGAAACGGATGCTAACGAGCTGGTCGCTTTGATCAACCCCTCAGAGCAACACCAGGGTTATCCGGGACGGATGCATGGAGGTATAGCAGCTGCAATCCTTGACGAAACAATCGGCAGGTCCATCTGCAACGGTAAAGATGAACAAATATGGAGTGTAACCCTTGAATTGAAAACCAAATTCAGGAAGCCCATACCCCTTGGACAGGAGTTGAAAATTGTCGGGCGTGTGACCAGCGAAGGAAATCGTTCTTTTGAAGGTACCGGAGAAATTGTTCTCCCAAACGGGGAGATCGCTGTTACTGCCGAGGGAAAATATATGAAGGTGGATATCAAAAGAATTGCTGACGCATCGAGGATAAATGATGACTGGTTCTTTGTGAATAGTCCAGATGACCCTGTTGAAATCTAACCGTTGCTAACAAATCTGACAATCATTCGGATTCTTTTTCACAATTATTGAGTATCGGCTTAATTGATGTGACGAAACGTCAAAAATATTTGACTAACGAACAAATATCAGTGGCTAAAAATTCCTCATAGCCTCCAATAGCTCAGTATAATTTCTTAAATTGTAACTAACCTTGGAAGCCCTATATAGTTACAGCTAAATAAATTTCATTTTACATGATACGCAGCCTTTTTTATCATCTGTAGAAGAGACGATCATATAGTTACTTGTACTCTTGAATAATGCAGGTTCATTTTATTAACTTAAAAAAAGGAGGTTGTCATGTTCAAAAAAATTCTGGGGATACCCTTACTTATAGTAAGTATGGTATTCTTTATTCAATGTTCAAAAGATCTGTCAGATCTGAATGTGAATCCTTTCTATGCTCCCGACGGCAAGGGCAGACCCGGGGGTGGTGAAACAACAGCCGGAAATAATTTATCTTTCCCGGTCATCGCCGTTGATGGCTTTGCCATTACGCCGCTTACAACGCCGAGTTTTACAGTTCCTTACACAGGTAATTACCCCGGATTGAGCGCTGAAGAAATTGCATCCCTTACGGCAGCGGGTCCATGGTATCCCCAGCAGACTACAGGAAATGCATGGCAGGCAGATTATGCAACTGGTGGGCCCCAATCTGTCACATTTATCGATTGGGGCGATAACATTGAATCAGTATACCCGAAAATCCGTACACCATTCAGACTTGAGGTAACACTTTATGAGAAACTTACAAATCAAATGACCGGTTACACTATGGGAGTACTCGAGAATCCCAGCAGTGCCGATGAGCTTCAGGGTACCAATACTGAGACTTTTGAAGGAGACTATGCTACCATTGTTTCTGTGAAGCCGAAGCTGGTTATTCAGTATTTAGGGTCATCTGTCCCGGACCCCCTCATATGGGGTGAGACAAGCTGGTATCTGGATCCGGATGTTATTCCCACTATTATCCCCATTACCTTCCAGCCCGAATTAAATGTAGGCGGTAAATATGTTTACGGAGCGTCAACAGGTGGATGGAAGCCGACTCAGGCAGGTTATTACAGGCTTACTTTCTATGTGCCAACTGGCTCAGGAGTCAATCTTGCGAATGCTGAAATAGCAAATGCAAGTAATGATTTTGGACCTCCTACTGAGGGCGGAGCTGCAACTCCTTTAGTGGATATGGCTAATAATCTGACATATGTTGACGTATTAGTCAAATCTGGCGGAGGCGGAGGCGGAGGCGGAGGCGGCAGGAGACCCTAAGCTGATAAAATGATTCGCATACTGGTTATATGATGCAAATCCTAAAGGAATGCCGATATAGTCTTTTTAGTCTCTGATTCTTTGCTTAAATAGAATTCATCCGTGATGATATAATAACTAAAACGGATGAATTTTTATATATACATATCGCCTGACTGCATACTGTGCTATGGTACGATACGGCAAGCTGGAAATGATCAACCGTTTTATAACCTTTTCAAAATCGGTTGCTAATCCCTGGTACCAGATGGGGACTTCATTCTAAAGATAAATTTGACATTTGTTTATTGTTATTGTAATTTTAATACACAATTAAACAATTAATTAATACTCTTTGAATTATCCATGCGCAATAAATAGCAAACAAGTACCCTTCGCGGTCATTAATCTTGGCAGGTAAACAAATCAATTTGTATAAATATCAATCATATGAATTCAGTACAAAATGAAAATATCAATGTGAAAAGGATGGGATTTTCCTCGTCAATATCTCTGGCAGTAATAACACTAATAACATTTGGCCTGGCATTTACAGCCGTACCAAAATCAGGACCGCTTTGCACAGCGAACTGTATAGAATATCCCTATCTGGATAGCCTTCCATTCTATCCCGGCGATTATTACTGGATGTATTTAGCCATTTTGCAATTGGTTATATGGTTGATTTTTATGATTTCACTTCACTATTTTTCTATTGATAAAAAGAAGATATTTAGTTTCATCAGTATATCCTTTGCGCTGATATCCTCTGTTATTTTGTTTGTTGATTATTTTATTCAGTTTTCCGTTGTGCCTGTCAGTCTGATGAAAGGAGAGACCGATGGAATAGCATTGCTCACACAGTATAATGATCACGGAATATTTATTGCTTTGGAAGAACTGGGTTATCTTATGATGAGTATCTCATTCCTGTTCATGGCATTTGCTCTTTCCGGGGACAGCCTTCCGGAACGGTCATTAAGATGGATCTTTATTGCCCCTTTTATATTGTCCATAATTTCTCTGATTTATTTCTCAATAAAATTCGGAATCGACAGAAGTTACAGATTTGAAATTACAATTATCTCCATTAACTGGCTGGCAATGGTAGCAGGCAGTATACTGGCAGGAGTCCTTTTTAAGAGGATAAAGAAAACCGAACTCTGATTAGATCATGTACCTCTTAGCCGCGAAGTGCGTGAATATTAATAATCCCGGTTTGCGCCGGGGTGTCAGATCCCCCCGGGAGGCGTTGCAGAAACTATTCCTGATGAGACGATCATGAGGTCGAATTTTAATAATCATCCGGGATACATTAAATTTACATTTTAACTTTTTGTATTATTGTTACTGAATACCTAAGGCTATGATGTACAAATTAAAGATTTCACCGGAAACAAAATCAGAAAAGGGCTTAAACAGCCCGCTTCCATTTAATCCTAAAAATATCTTAGTTGCTATATTGTTCCTGTCCGTTTTTTCCATTCTTGCCATTGGGGGAACAGCTTTTACCCCGGAATCGGCAAAAAAGGTGTGGACAGGCACCTGGGCTACAGCACCCCAGCTTGTTGAACCCAATAACATGCCGCCTGCACCCGGACTGACCA
>JBAVOD010000130.1:0-9342 GCA_049691735.1 Bacteroidales bacterium | reverse complement strand
ATGTGACCGTGGATATTGGACTTCAAAGCCGCTGGCTTTGAATTGAAGATCAATATAAATAAAGGAAACAGTGTTAGACCATCAAAATTTAAATTCGGCCTTTATGAAGAAAAGTTGTGTACAAAGAGTAGCTGCGGGGCGAGCCCGGCACCTCCCCCGGAGGGGGCAGAAATACAGGCTATAGAACAGGCTTTGGTCTTTAGTACATCTTATTTATCAGCTGTCCTATCTCATCGCGCTTCCTGAGCGGGAATACATAGTTATTACCGTCGCGTGTGACGATATTGAGACCCTTGGTAAGAAATAATCCCTTGCTGTAATATATGACCTCAAGAATATTTTCGAAAAGAATTTCAAGATTAAAGGTGTTTTTGTCATCGGCGAGGGATTTGAAATAGATCCTCTGGTTGGTAACTATCAGTTTACCGTCAACTTTTGTGCTTTCGATCAACTGGCTTGTGTCGCCCGCCTTCAGCACAACCTCGTTCGCATTTAACTTAACTGTCATTTTGATTCTTTTATATTAAAGACGGACATTAGACGAAAATGATGCAACACAGGTAACAATTATTCGAAATAAAATCGACAACCCCCTTACGGATTAGTGTCCGCCAAAAAAAACTGCCAGGGGCGAAAACATAAAAACATATCCTGAAAATTGTCTAATATCTTGACATAAATTACTAATTTGGCGCGCAAATAATCGCTAATGTCCAGCCAGTCAGAGAAGCTTGTTCACGGCATATCGCCGACAATGATCAAGGTTCTGAATATCATTCAGAAAGTAGCCGCTACCGATGCGAATGTCCTGATAACCGGAGAGAACGGAACAGGGAAGGAGCTGGTTGCGTTCGAGATCCACAGCCGGTCGGGCAGGGCAGGGGAGATGATGATAAGTGTTGATATGGGCTCGATCTCCGAAACGCTCTTCGAAAGTGAGTTGTTTGGCCATGTGAAAGGTGCATTTACTGACGCCAGGGAAGACCGCAAGGGTAAATTTGAGCTTGCCACCAACGGAACCCTTTTCCTTGATGAAATCGGGAACCTGTCGGTGCATTCGCAGTCGAAACTTTTGAACGCACTGCAGAGCAGAAAGATTGTAAGGGTCGGTTCAAACCGTGAAACTACCGTTGATATCAGGCTGATCTGTGCTACAAACCGCAATCTTCCCAAAATGGTCTCAGAAGGACGCTTCAGGGAAGACCTGCTCTATCGGATCAATACAATTGTGATCGAAGTTCCCCCCTTGCGCGACCGTGTGGATGATATCCCTGTTCTTGCAGGGTACTTCCTGAGGCGGTATTGTGATAAATACGACAGGGGAACAATGCGGCTGACTACTCACACCCTCGAAAAGCTTTCAAATTACGACTGGCCGGGGAATG
This sequence comes from Bacteroidales bacterium, assembly GCA_049691735.1. Classification (GTDB taxonomy): domain Bacteria; phylum Bacteroidota; class Bacteroidia; order Bacteroidales; family VadinHA17; genus LD21. The sequence continues at coordinate 7,957 of JBAVOD010000130.1, read as the reverse complement.
TACGCGAGCTTCAGCACTCGATTGAAAAGGCCGTGATCATGAGCGATTCTGCCGTGCTTCTTCCTTCCGATTTCGAATTCAGGCAGCCTTCAAAACCAACCCATACCGGTGAGCTTACGCTCCGGGAGATGGAAAAAAAGCTGATCCTTGAAAGCCTGAAGCGTAATGGCAACAATCTCAGCATTGTTGCGGAGAAGCTTGGGATAACCCGGCAAACTCTATACAACAAGCTGAAAAAGATCGACAGGGACCTCGCCTAGCTGACTATCTGGCCATCGAAAAGGTTGACTATCCTCTGTGCATACCCGGCATCGCGGTCGGAGTGTGTCACCATTATTATAGTGGTCCCTTCCCTGTTGAGATCAGTTAACAGGTTAATTACTTCGATCCCGTTCTTTGAGTCGAGGTTACCTGTTGGTTCGTCAGCGAGGATAAGTTTCGGGTTTGCAACCACTGCTCTGGCGATAGCAACCCTTTGTTGCTGTCCGCCGGAAAGCTGTTGCGGAAAATGTTTTGCACGATGGGTGATCTTCATCCTGCCAAGTGCATCTTCGACCTTCTGCTTTCTTTCCCCTGTTTTCATCTTGAGATAGATAAGAGGAAGCTCAACATTTTCATAAACGCTCAGCTCGTCAATCAGGTTGAAGCTCTGGAAAACAAAGCCGATATTGCCTTTACGGAAGACTGTCCGGTCGCGTTCCCTGAGGTTGGCAACCTCGGTACCGTTGAAAAGGTAGCTGCCTCCGGTAGGGTTGTCAAGTAGGCCCAGAATATTCAGGAGCGTCGATTTTCCGCATCCTGAAGGCCCCATGACGGCAACATATTCACCTTCTTTCACATTAAGATTGATCTTGTTGAGAGCTGTCGTCTCAACTTCTTCTGTTCTGAAGACTTTTGTTAATTCATTGGTTTTGATCATGACAATTATTATTAAATGGTTACCTGCTTTTTTTGAAGATCAGTTTTTCATTTTTACCGAATGTCTCATATCCCGAGATGATCACTTTTTCACCCGGCTGAAGCCCCTCGAGCACTTCATAGTACTTCGGATTCTTTCTCCCGATCGATATGTTCCTCCTGGTCGCGAACGTTTCCGAAGGATCAAGCACGAAGATCCACTGCCCGCCTGTTTCCTGGAAGAATCCGCCGATCGGGACCAGTACCGATTCCTTTGGTTGCCCCAGTTGCAGGCTCGTATAATAGGTCTGACCGGTCCTGATGTTGTCGGGCATGCTGTCGGTAAAGACCATATCAATCTCGAAAGTGCCGTTCCTTACCTCGGGATATACTCTTTTTACTGTAAGGTCGAACATGTTCCCCTGCCTGTCAAGAGTGGCAGTCAGCTGGGTTTTCACCCTGTCGATATAGTGTTCATCAATCTGGGCGGTGACCTTATAGGAGGTCAGAACATTTATTTGTCCCATGTTGGCGCCCCGGGAGATTGATTGCCCGATTTCCGGTACCAGCAGGCCGAGTTGCCCGTCGACAGTCGCCTTCACATTAAGGTTTTCAACTCTTTGCCTTACAAGGGCAAGGTTCTTTCGCATGTTTTCGAGATTGTTTTTGATGGTTTCAACCTGAACGGTCCTGAATATCGAATCCTGTTTCTGGCGTTCCATGAAAAGCTCACGTGAGCTCCGGGCCATCTCAAGGTCCTCATTTGACCTTATAAATTCTTCGCGTGAGATCAGGTTATCCTTGATGAGTGTTTCATTCTGCCTGTAAACTCGCTCTTTGCGTTCTATGTCGAACTTAAGGTTAATGAGCTCCCTCTTGATTGAAATCCTTTCCTGTTCCATGGTAACCTGGGTATTTCTCAGGAAGTTCTCCTTCTCGGCAAGTTGTGCCTCACTGTCAAGGATATTGAGATACAGATCAGGATTGCTGAGCCTCAGTATTATGTCTCCCTTTTTTACCATTGATCCTTCCTCGATCAGGATCTCCTCGACGCGCCCGCCCTCCTGGGCATCGAGGAAGACAATGCTGATAGGTTCAACCGTGCCGGGAACCGTTATGTAATCATTGAACTGATCCTTTGTTACGGTTTCAATAATGAGCTTATCCTTTTCAACCTTGTAAGTTGAAGTCCTGTCAGCAAAAAAAGCCATATAGAAAAGGACCAGGATTGCCAGTCCTGCAGCAATATATCCGATGTGTTTTTTCTGCAGGCCTTTTTTCTTTGGGATCGGTTTATCCATTTGTTCAAGAGGAGTCTCCATTTTTGCACTTATTTAATTTATTGAATAATAAAATTTTGATATTCACCCGTAGTATAGAATTGGATTGTCAGCTTTCTGATGAGCAGCTGTAGTTTTGTCCTGAGCGTTTCAGTGTCGGCCCTGAACAGGTTGGTTGCCGATACCGAGTAATCTGTAACATCCACGAGGCCGGCCTCAAACTTCTTTTCGACAGTCTCGAACGATTTCCTGTTGAACTCAAGGTTTGAAGCAGCAGCACTGAACTCGTCCCTGCCCCTGTTGTAATTAAGGCACGCATTTTCCACATCGGAATAGAGCGAATTTTTTTCGAGCTCCAGTCGCAGTTCCGCGTCCTGCTTCCTGATCTTTGCAAGTCTGATGTTCCGCGCCAATGTATAATTGTTAAAAAGCGGTATATCGAGCGAGAGGCTTATTCCCTGGCTGTTATTATTCTTAAGCTGGCTGTTGAACGAGGTTTGTGAAGTTTCCTGTTCACCGACCACCTTATAATATCCTGTAAAGACACCGCCGCCTGCTGAAAGACGGGGAGCAACGGCGCCCTTTGCGGCAGCGACCTGCTTCTTATAGGCCTGAAGTTCGTAATTGATCGACTTTAACCGCGGAAGAGTCTGTGAGGCAATATTATAAACGCTGTCTGTATTAAAGGTCACGTCGGCAACCAGGGTGTTACCAAGTTCGGGCATTAGAATGTCAAACTCCGTTCCAGGGGCCAGCTGAAGAAGCTGTTTAAGGGAGGTGATTGCCTGGCTGGTGTTATTGCGGGCAATTGTGAATAAAAGCCTGTCTTCCGAAGCCTTGCTTTCAATCTCGTACTGCCTCGAAAGTGCTTCTTTGCCGGTCTCAACCATTTTTGTGATCCTGAACAGTTGTTTTTCGGAAAGATCCAGCTGCATTTTTGCAGCATCTTCAAGCCCTTTGGTATAAAGGACCTGGTAATATGATCCCAGGATGTTCACAATAAGAGTATTCCTGGTAACCTTTTCAGCTTCGAGGCCTGCCTTGACCATGAATCTGTTTGCCGAAATGGTGTTTAGTGCTGCGAAGCCACTGAAAAGCTGTATGTTTGAATTGATAAAGTATGAATTACTTATGTTCTGCTTGAAAGTAATCAGGTTGGTCACCGGGTCGATCGACCTTCCGAAACCAAGTTGGGCGTCAGATCCGAAGTTAAGGGATGGGAGCATGTTCATTTTTGATTTCAGCAGGTCTGCTTCAGCCGTACTGGTCTGGAGTTCCTGCCTCTGAAGCCCTATATTGTATTTGATGGCATAATTAATGCAGTCTTCAAGTGTCCATTTCTTTGTCTGTGCTGTCGATTCGTGGAACCAGGCAAGCAAAAATGGCAGGGCTAACAATATGATTTTTTTCATCTTCCGGCTATAAATAATACAATGCCTGTTCTAAAATCGTGCCGTAAATGTAACTATTTGATAAATAGCTAGATGTGTTGGGAGGCATTGCCGGGGTTGTCAAAATATTAGACAGAGATGTGAAAAAAAAAGACACCTTTTTTTCGCCGAACTTGCTTAACTTGCAGACCCGGCATAAACAAATTCAGGGTTAAATTTGGAGCCGGTCTTTAAGAATGATATCAAAATGATATCAAAGTGATATCAAAACGATATCAAAATGATATCAAAATGATATTAAAATGATATCAAAATGATATTAAAATGATATCAAAATGATATTAAAATGATACTTAGATGGATTGCAGGAAAGGTTGCGGCGTTTGCTGTATAGCATTGTCGATCTCGTCCCCGATACCGGGGATGCCGGGCGGAAAACCTGCCGGCATGAAATGCATTCATCTGCTTGATGATTACAGCTGTGAAATCTATCATTCACCAGGAAAACCAAAGGTTTGCAGTGATTTCCTGGCCGAGCCTGAGTTTTGCGGCGCCACCCGGGAAGATGCGATGAAGATCCTGAATTCACTTTCAGGGTAATGCTTACAAAGCCCCCTTCAGGGGGTTTGGGGGTGAAACCCTATAAACAACCTTCCCGCCCACGATAGTGCAATCGACCCTGGTTTTCATTATCTCGTTTTCGGGAATTGTGAGGAGGTCCCTGTCGGTGATCACAATATCTGCAAGATAACCGGTCTTTATCATTCCTTTTCTGTCTTCCATGAACTGGGCATAGGCCGATCCGAGAGTATAGAACTCAATTGCCTCCTGCATAGTTAGCTTCTGCCCGGGGAACCAGCCATCGCCCTCTTGGCCCAGGCGCTCTTTTCTTGTGACTGCAGCATACAGGCCCTCCATGGGATTAAGCGGCTCAACCTGGTAATCGGTTCCGAATGCAAGCCTGGCGCCGGCATTCAGAAGACTTCTCCAGGCATATGCGCCAGCAGATCTTTCAGTCCCGATACGTTTTTCACAGAACTTCTTGTCTGAAATACAGTGTGTCGGCTGCATTGAGGCGATCACTCCCAGCTCTGCAAACCGCGGTATATCCGATTCCCTGAGGGTCTGGGCATGTTCATCACGATGACGGCTGTTCCTTGCTCCGTTTACCTGCTGCGCCTTCTCAAAAGCGTTAAGCGTCCAGTTGTTCCCTTTGTCACCTATTGAATGCACGCCGATCTGGAAACCCATCCTGTCGGCGGCAACTACCATATTCTCAAATTCTTCATAAGGCATCATCTCAAGGCCTGCCGACAGCGGGTTGTCATCAAAGGGCTCAAACATAAGCGCTGTGCCCGAGCCCATAGTACCATCGATGAAGCATTTCAGGTACCCGAAGCGGACCCAGTTGCCCTGTCCGGGATATTTTTCAGAAAGCCTGAGGTAGCTTTTCAGAACAGCAGTATCACCGGTGAGCGTTCCCCCGATATCTATTCTGCTGGTAAGCAGGCCTTCCTTCATAAGGCTGTCGTATGCACCGAAGTCTGCTCTACCGGGGATCTGAATACTTGTTAACCCGCACTCCCTGGCTTCTTTAAGGGCCAGCAGATATCCCTGCCACGTCCGTCCGGCTTCCTCCTGGGGGGGCCTTTGCGGCTTTGATGCTCCGGTCTTTATAAGATCCTCTGCCTTTTCCTTCAGTATCCCGGTCGGTTCGCCGGTCGCATCGCGCTGTATCTCGCCCCCGAAGGGATCGGGGGTATCCCTTGTGATCCCTGATTTTCTGAGCACATAGCTGTTTACCAGGACTGAATGGCCGTCAGCCCTGCTCAGTATTACCGGATTGTCAGGTGATACCTTGTCTATCAGTTCTTTGGCCGGCCACTGCCTGGTGGTGAACATCTCATGTTCCCAGTGTCCGCCGCTTATGAGTTCCCCGGACTTTGATCTGGCTACCTGCAGCCTGACCTTTTCGGTTATCACCGAAGGATCGGTAGTGTACCGCAGTTCGATATAATCCGGATCGAGGGGGCCGAAATGCACGTGAGCGTCGTTAAACCCCGGGATCACCAGTCTGCGCCCGGCATCGATGATCTTTGTGGAACCTTCAGATATAAGGTGCGATATTGCCCGCGTTGATCCGACAGCAATGATCTTCTCGCCCTTTATGGCTATGGCTTCGGCTGAGGGATTAGCTTTGTCGATCGTCAGGACTTTGCCGTTGATTATGACAAGATCGGCATTTTCAGTGCTGCTGCATGATGCGATGCTTATCATGATTAATATTGCTAACAGGTTGACAGGGATTTTCACGGATAGTTTGATAAGACCCGGAAATATATGAAAATAATTCCTGAAATTGATCCGGCGGCTTCCGTCAAATCTCTAAATTCGCAAAAACTTCTGCACATGAACATTGCTATTATCGGTTATGGCCGGATGGGCCACGAAATTGAATCGCTTGCCAAAGCCAGGGGACATAATATTAAGTTGATCATCGACCTCAATAACCCTGAAGAGATCAACAAGATCGGGCTGGCAGGTGTGGATGTTGCAATTGAGTTTACCACGCCCGATTCGGCATTCGGAAATATAGCCAGATGCCTCGAAAGCAAAGTTCCGGTCGTTTCGGGAACAACCGGGTGGCTGAGAGATTACGACAAGGCTGCCGCGATCTGTCTTAAATCGGGTACATCATTCATACATTCATCAAATTTCAGTATAGGGGTAAATATACTTTTCAGGCTAAATGCTGAACTTGCACGGTATATGTCGGGTTATCCCGAATACACGCCCTTCATCGAGGAGATCCATCATATTAAAAAGCTGGATGCGCCAAGCGGAACAGCGGTTACTCTTGCCGAAGGGATCGGGCGTGAGCATCCGGGGTATTCGGGCTGGCGCTTTGAGCACGATGAAGCGAACGGCAGGGTGCCCGTCAGATCAGTGAGGGAAGGTACCGTACCCGGCACTCATACGGTCACATGGGATTCTGAAATTGATACCCTGAGCCTCAGGCACGAGGCAAAGGGCAGGAAAGGGCTTGCCCTCGGTGCTGTAATTGCAGCCGAATTCATACATAACCGCAAGGGCGTGTTCACAATGAATAACATTCTGGGATTTTGATTATTATTTATACTTTTGCGTGAATTATCTCAACGAAATATCATGGCCGGATTTTTAAACAAGAAATACATCAGGTTTGCCATTGCAGCAATAATCTATATCCTGGTGGTAATTTGGATAGGGAACTTCTGGCTCCTCCTGGGGCTACCAATAATATTTGATATTTACGTGACAGAAAAGGTGAACTGGACCTTCTGGAAGAAACGGCATCAAAAGAACAGCGCTTTTATAGAATGGCTTGACGCCCTGATCTTTGCCGTTATAGCAGTAACACTTATCAATATTTTTCTTTTTCAGAATTACCGCATTCCGACAGGATCGATGGAAAAGTCGCTTCTTATTGGTGACCACCTGTTTGTGAGCAAGCTGGCATATGGGCCCAGGATGCCTAATACTCCCATTGCTTTTCCCTTCACTCAGAACACGATGCCCATATTTAAGGGCCAATCCTGGTCGAACCTTGTCCAGTGGCCCTACAAAAGGCTTAAGGGTTTCGGAAAGGTGAAGAATAATGATGTAGTCGTCTTTAACTTTCCTGCAGGAGATACGGTAGTACTTGAGGAAACTGCAACGAGCTATTATGAGATTGTAAGGAGCAAAGCAAGGGAACTTCTTGAGAGCGCCATTTATAGCAAGCTTCCTGCATACCCCTTTGCACACTATATGACCGAAGCCAGGAAAGAAATACGTGACAGGTTTACAATAGTTTACAGGCCTGTCGACAGAAGGGACAATTACGTGAAACGCTGCATAGCCATATCGGGCGATACAATTGCGGTGAAGAAAGCTGAGGTATATGTAAACGGCAAACTGGTTCCTGAAATACCAACGCAGCAGATGAACTATGTTGTTGCGACCAACGGTACGACTATAAATCCGAAGGCATTCGAGCGACTGGGAATTTACAGGTCGGACCAGAACCAGATCTCCGGATCTGCTTACATGCTGCCTCTTACAAGGGCAAATGCGGCAACAATTGCAAGGTTCACCAATGTAACCGAAGTAGCGCCGTTGATTAAAAGTCCGGGCGAGGCGTCGCCCCAGATCTTCCCGCACAAAGGTAATTACCGGTGGAACGAAGACAATTTCGGTCCGTTATGGGTGCCGGCAAAGGGATCGACAGTAAAGATAGATACTTCCAACCTGTGCCTGTATGACCGGATCATTGGTGTATATGAAAAGAACGACCTGAGAGTTGAAGGGGGCACGATTTACATCAACAACAAGCCGGCCGACAGTTATACATTCAGGATGAACTATTAC
>JBAVOD010000129.1:0-5232 GCA_049691735.1 Bacteroidales bacterium | reverse complement strand
GCATGAGGCAGGGGGCCTGGGACTGGGGGTTCAGAGATGAACTGACAGGTGACCCGGTTGAGTCCCCCGACAAGAAATGGAAGGCATATATAAAGAATTATAACGTATTCGTTCAGTCGGCCGGGGACAAAAAAGAATATCAGCTAAGCTTCGACGGTGCCCTGGGCGAATACTATTCCTCGTTTATAAAATGGTCTCCCGATTCAAGAAAGCTTGTGAGCTGCAGGGTCAGGCCTGCAGAAAAACATATGATCCATTACATCGAATCGTCACCGGAGGACCAGCTTCAGCCAAAACATTACACTTACGAATACCAGAAGCCGGGTGATGCCGTGCCCCAGAAATATCCCCAGCTGTTTGATATTGAGTCAAAGCGGCACATTCATGTTGACGACAAAGGGATCGCTGAGCAGTATTCGGTCAACAGCATAAGCTGGGGCAAGGATAATAGTTATTTTACTTACGAGTATAACAAGCGGGGACATCAGGTGTATCAGGTCATCAGGGTTGATGCAGAAACAGGCGAGTCAAAGATCATTATAAATGAGACATCAAAAACCTTTATTGACTACAGCGGAAAAATGTACAGGCACGACGTCGGGGAAGCAGATGAGATAATCTGGTCCTCAGAGAGGGACGGATGGAACCATCTTTACCTCTACGATTCACGGACCGGGCAGGTAAAGAACCAGATCACAGCAGGGGAGTGGGTCGTAAGGGATGTTGAATATGTGGATGAAAAAAACAGGCAGATTGTTTTCCAGGCCAGCGGTAAAGAACAGGGCGATCCGTACTTTATAAATTATTACAGGATCAGTTTTGACGGGTCAGGTATGGTAAGGCTCACACAGGGTGAAGGTAATCATGAAGCATCATTCTCTCCAGGGAGAGACTTTTTTGTCGACACCTGGTCATCGGTTGACAAGCCGCCGGTATCAGTACTTCGCCGGTGCGAGGATGGCTCCCAGCTTATGGTGCTTGAAAAAGCGGATATTTCAGAGCTTCTCAAAACCGGGATAAGGCTTCCCGAAGTTTTTTCGGCAAAAGGAAGGGATGGTGTTACCGACATCTGGGGAATAATCATACGCCCGCGAAATTTCGATCCTGCAAAGAAATATCCTGTAATTGAGGATATATATGCAGGGCCACACAGCAGCTTCGTGCCCAAAAGCTTCCTGCCGGTCGCTACTGCCATGCACCAGCTGGCAGAGCTTGGTTTTATTGTCGTTAAGATCGACGGCATGGGGACATCAAACCGTTCAAAGCCATTTCATGACGTTTGCTGGAAGAATATCGCCGATGCAGGCTTCCCCGACAGGATCCTCTGGATGCAGGCCGCTGCAAAAAAATATCCCGGGATGGACATCGAAAGGGTAGGGGTATATGGAACTTCAGCAGGCGGACAAAACGCAGCAGGGGCAGTTATCTTTCATCCTGAATTTTATAAAGTTGCAGTTGCCTCCTGCGGGTGTCACGATAATCGTATGGACAAAATGTGGTGGAACGAACAATGGATGGGATGGCCTGTTGGTGAGGAATATGCCAGGTCATCAAACGTGGTGAACGCTTCGCTGCTTAAAGGCAAGCTGCTTCTGCTTAACGGCGAATTGGACAATAATGTCGATCCTGCCTCGACAATGCAACTGGTTAACGCCCTCATAAAAGCAAACAAAGAGTTCGAATATGTTTTCCTTCCCGGCGCCCGGCATACAAGCGGCGGTGCATACGGAGAAAGGAAACGACGTGATTTTTTTGTAAAATACCTTCTTGGCCTCGATCCTCCTGACTGGAATGTGGTGGCAAAATAATTTTTTTTCAGATATTTGGGGCCTCAATATTTTCCTGTGAACACAAAAGGGAACACCATCTTCTGGGCTATCATTGCCTGTCTGTTATGGTCGACAGCATATGCCGGAATCAAGATCGGCCTTCAGTACGACACTCCGCTCCATTTTGCGGGGATACGCTTTATAATTTCAGGCCTTATGATACTTCCATTTACTGTCAGGCCGGCACTGTATTTTCGCATGCTGAAAGACTACTGGAAGCTGGTGGTATGGGTGACAACTCTCCAGACCCTTGTCAACTACACATTTTTCTACCTCGGCATGGACCTTGTCCCGGGAGCTCTGGGTGCGGTGATTGTGGGTTCACAACCTCTTGTGACAGCTGTAGTAGCTTCCATAATGCAGAAGGAAGACAAACTGACGGGGAAAAAAATTATCATGATTGTTTCAGGTATATCCGGAGTAATTCTTATAAGCGCGGGCCGACAGGCCTTGAGGCTGGGAACTGCAGCCGAGTTCCTGGGTGTGATACTGATCCTGATCGCCAATACTGCCACAGCGACCAGCAATGTGATCGTTTCAATTAAAGGCAGAGGAATAAACCCGTTTGTACTGAGCTCAGCCTCGCTGGGGATCGGAGGCCTGATAATCTTTCTTTTTTCTTTTCCCGTTGAAGGATCACACCATCCCTACCTGCCCCTGACATACTGGATTGACCTGATCTGGCTCAGCTTCATGTCGGCCTTTGCATTCTCACTCTGGTTTAAGCTTCTGCAGCGCCCGGGCGTCAGGGTTTCAGAGCTGAACCTCTGGAAATTCATAATTCCGGTAGTCGGGGCCATCCTGAGCTGGATAATTGTTCCCGGTGAAAACCCGGAATGGCTTACAGTTGCAGGAATGGTAATAATTACCGGTTCGCTGGTAATGTTCTTCATCAGTAACCGTAAACCGGCCAGTGCAAGCTGATATCATTTTGATATCACTTTTTTAAAAATTTCTTGCAGAGGTCCGCCGAGTCTGACTGGCGGGCAGAGGGGTCACTGATCGCTTCGACAACCCTGTTCCTCCCCGCACCCCGCAACTCCCTTCAGTGCAAGATTCTGAATTATTACGCTTTTCGTTGTGCCTGCCGACCGATTTAATTTCCTAAATTTGTATATGGAGCAGAAACCGGTCAAGATATTTTCTACCAGCAACGTACCGCGACTCAATTATATTGCCGATCTCATCCTCAGGGAAATTCTGGGGGTATCGTGGGAACTGATAACCGACAAACGAAGACTGGGAAAATCTCCTGTGATAAATTATTCCGATGAGGTCATTCCCGGTTCACTGAAGATCAGTCCGGCTCCGCTCCTTTTCGAAAGCGGTATTAAAGCCCGGGAAATAACTGTAAGCGAATGGAGCAACCTTCCTGTCTTTTTCCAGACAGGTCCCGACTCAGATCTCCCTTTCGATATTTTCGCCGCTTCATTCTATCTGGTCACCAGGTATGAGGAATACCTTCAGTTCGAGCCTGATGAACACGGGCGGTTCAGGTCATCCTCATCACTTGCGCACAGGAATGGATTTCTCGGAATTCCTGTCGTGGACCTTTGGTCAAAAGAACTGGCCAGGGTGCTCGTCAGGAAATTCCAGCGACTGGCCTTCAGACCAAATGAATATTGTGCAAACACCACGATCGACATTGACGAACCCTTTCCGGGCACTTTGAGCGGGATCATTGGCAATATCGGAGGGTTATTCCATGAGCTCACATCAAAGTCAGGCATTACCGGCAAACCGCGGGTTGATAATGCTGCCGGTGGAAAACCTGACAATGAGGTTTTCGATTACCTTACGGATCGCCTCAAAGAAAGCCGGCAGCCGGCCGGCTTCTTCTTTCTCCTTGGCAAAAGGTCGGCATATGAGAAAAATCCTTCCTGGAGGAATAAGGAATACCGGGGGCTTATATCCCGGATCTCCGGCCATTTCAGTACCGGCATCCATCCATCATTCAGGGCATCCACCGACGGTGCACTTGTTGCAGCTGAGATCAACCGGCTGAAAATCATACTGAATAAAGAAATCCTTAGAAGCAGGTTCCATTTCCTGAAGATTTCAATGCCCCGGTCATACAGGAATCTCACCGGGGCCGGTATAAAGGAGGACTATTCGATGGGCTATCCTGACGAACCCGGATTCAGGGCTGGCATTGCACGTCCTTTCGGCTTTTACGATGTCGTTGAAGACAAGACAACCGGCTTGAAGATCTTCCCGTTCATGGTAATGGATGTGACGCTGACCGTTTACAAAAAACTTCATCCGGCAAAGGCAAAAGAGATAATAAATGATATGATAAGCAAGACAAGACTGGCAGGGGGTGTTTTTACAAGCATCTGGCATAACACAACTCTGCTCAACACACCTGAATGCAGACCATGGCGTGAAGTTTTTGAATACGTTCTGGACAGGCAGGCTCCCTGATTACTTCCGGTTCTGTCGCCGACTGACCTGCCTATAGCTTTTCAAACTCGATCTCTTCATCTTCCCTGACCTCTGTCATCCTGCCGTTATCGCATTTGACTTTGCGGCCATTGAATTTCTTGAGGACAGTGTAATTATGAGTGGCTATAACGACTGCCCTTTCAGTTTTGCTGATATCCTGAAGAAGTTTGAATATACCTTCAGATGTTTCGGGATCGAGGTTCCCGGTGGGTTCGTCAGCCAGTATGATATCAGGATCATTCAGAAGCGCCCTTCCGATCACAACCCGCTGCTGTTCACCGCCTGAAAGCTGATGAGGCATTTTATATCCCTTAAGGTTCAGGCCGACTTTGTCGAGCACTTCGCTTATCCTGGCTTCGATGTCATTCCGGTCTTTCCATCCTGTTGCCCTTAGGACAAACTCGAGATTATCGTGTACCGACCTGTCGATCAGCAACTGAAAGTCCTGGAATACAATTCCGATTTTTCTTCTCAGATAAGGTATCTCCCGTAACTTAATTGCAGCCAGATTAAATCCTGCAACAATGCCTGAGCCTTCCTTCAGGGGGATCTGAGCGTTGAGGGTTTTTATCAGGCTTGTTTTGCCACTCCCAACTTTCCCTACAAGATAAACAAATTCACCTTTTCTTATCCTCAGGTTAACACCTGTCAGAACAAGGTGATCCTGCTGCCATATGTTGCAGTCAATGAGCTCAATAATTGTATCAGTCTGCATTACCGGATGATTGCAGTGCAAAGTAATGAAAGAATTGATAAATAACATTTATATGTTAATAAAATCAGTAATAAAGGCCGGAAGCCGCCGTTTAATAATAGTAATTTTGTTGTTGCTGAAATAATCAGGCATTTTTGTAAGTATCTTATTTTTAATATGTTAGTGGAAGATCGTCGATCATTTCGACGGTTGGTCACATGTTTTGCATGGCTGAAAAACTTTAGTTATGAATATGAAGAAATC
>JBAVOD010000128.1:0-3239 GCA_049691735.1 Bacteroidales bacterium | reverse complement strand
ATTGCCGAAGGCATTGCCCACAGGATAATCAGGGGCGATGTGCCCGAGGACCTGAAAACCAAGACCATTTACTCGCTCGATATGGGTGCTCTTATTGCAGGTGCCAAATACAAGGGTGAGTTCGAAGAAAGGCTTAAATCGGTCGTTAACGAGGTGATCGCATCGAACGGAGAGATAGTTTTGTTTATTGACGAGATACATACCCTGGTTGGAGCAGGAAAATCGGAAGGTGCAATGGATGCGGCAAATATCCTGAAACCTGCCCTCGCAAGGGGTGAACTGAGGGCAATCGGTGCAACCACCCTGAACGAATACCAGAAATACTTCGAAAAGGATAAAGCCCTTGAAAGAAGGTTCCAGGTGGTTATGGTAGATGAGCCCGACAGGGAGGATTCCATCTCGATCCTTCGCGGTATCCGCGAAAAATACGAGACGCATCACAAAGTTATAATAAGGGACGAGGCAATAATTGCCGCTGTTGATCTGTCAACCAGATATATAACCGACAGATTCCTTCCTGACAAAGCAATTGACCTTATTGATGAGGCAGCTTCGAAACTCCGCCTTGAAATGAATTCCGTACCTGAGGAAATTGATGAAGTAAACCGGACAATTACCAGGCTGGAAATAGAGAGGGAAGCGATCAGGAGGGATGGCGATACTGTCAAGGAGAAGCAGATCTCGAAGGAGATTGCTGATCTTCAGGCCAGGAAAGACGAGCTTACTGCCGCCTGGAAATCTGAAAAGGAGATTATCGACAAGGTCCAGGAGAAGAAAGAAGCGGTCGAAGCGCTGAGGTTTGAAGCTGATCAGGCCGAACGCCGCGGCGATTACGGTAAGGTTGCAGAAATCCGGTATGGCAGGGTAATCGGCATGGAAAAGGAAATTGCCGCACTTAAGGAAAAGATCGAAAAGAAGAGAAGTAAAGGTTCGCTTATCCGTGAGGAGGTACGGTCCGAGGATATAGCCGAGATCGTTGCAAAATGGACCGGGATCCCTGTTTCAAGGATGCTCGAGAGTGAAAAGGAAAAACTACTGCGTCTCGAGGAGGAACTCCATAAAAGAGTAGTAGGACAGGATGAGGCTATAAGTGCTGTTGCTGATGCCGTGAGAAGATCGAGGGCAGGACTTCAGGACAGTAAGCGGCCGGTCGGTTCGTTCATCTTCCTCGGCACAACCGGCGTTGGAAAGACTGAACTTGCAAGGGCCCTTGCCGAATTCCTTTTCAATGATGAGAACCTGCTGACAAGGATCGATATGTCGGAATACCAGGAGAGGCACTCTGTTTCAAGGCTTATCGGTGCGCCTCCGGGATATGTGGGATATGATGAGGGTGGCCAGCTTACCGAAGCAGTGAGGCATAAGCCATATTCTGTCGTGCTGCTTGATGAGATAGAAAAAGCGCATCCCGATCTCTTCAACCTGCTGCTCCAGGTACTTGACGACGGACGGCTTACCGACAACAAGGGACGCACTGTCAACTTCAGGAATGTCATAATTATTATGACCTCCAACCTTGGCTCTGATGTTATCAGGGACACGATGGACAGGTGGAATAACAATATGCCGGAAAACGAGGAAGAAAAGCTGAGGAATGAGCTGTTCATGCTGCTCAGGAGATCGCTCCGACCCGAATTCCTTAACAGGATCGACGAGATTGTGATGTTCCGTCCGCTTACAATGGAGCAGATAAGGGAAATTGTGGTATTACAGCTTGACAATGTCAGGAAGATGATCAGAAAGAATAATCTTGATCTTGAGATCACCGATGAGTCGATCGACTGGCTTGCCAGCCACGGATATGATCCTCAGCTTGGTGCCAGACCTGTCAGGCGGCTGATCCAGAAAGAAATAATTAATGAGCTTTCAAAAAGGATTATCTCAGGAAAAATATCAAGGGATGATGTTGTGGTTATCGAAGTTGAGAACGGCCATCCGGCCTTCAGCGGTAAAAAGGTGAAAACTGAGGTTATCTGAACGACCTGATGCATGCATTAATATCGTCGTATATCTCAAATACAGTGTGAAGATGCAGGGTATGGAATAACTCGGTCGCCCTTGATTCGGGATTTGCAAACTTAAGTATGCCGTAATTGTTCTTTGCGGCCTTGTGAAGCGATAGAAAACAGGCGAACCCCGAGCTGTCAATATACTCAACACCCTTGAGATCGACCACCACTTTTGAATTGGGATTGTCGAATACCCTGCTGACACCTTCCTTTATTTCATCAATGGTCGTGGCATTTATTTTATTGACTGAGAAAGTAATAATTTCTACTTTACCCCTCTTTTCTATATTGATCATTTCAGCCATATTATTTGTTTGCAACGAATGAATCAAGTTCGGTAATTGCAGCCGCAGTATCCTTTCCGAATTTTTCAACGTACTCTTTATACTGCTCGGAATGGTCTCCATCTCTTGCCCGTAATTCAAATCTCTTCAGCATGTTCGCAAGCTCTTCCATCCCCATTATTGCCACCGACGATTTTGCCTTGTGCGCAAGAAGTCCCAGGGCGTGGTAATCCCCTTCCTTAAGGAGTTTTCTCATTTCAGCATGAATTTCAGCTACCTGGTCCCTGAACATATCAACCAGTTCCTTTACCAGGTTTAAATCACCACCTGCAACCATTTCAAGGTAATCCGTTTTTATGTATTTGTATTCCATGACTCTCAGGTCCTTTGTATCTCATCGGGAGATGTAATGTATATAACATGGATATTCATATTTTATTTTCCTGCTATCCCGGAATTTGCCCTGAGCTGATGCTCCTGAAAGTTACAATCCGGCGTTAAGGCAGGTGTTCCAAAACATACCTTTCCTGATAATCTTTGGCCCTTTGCGACTAATGTTTTTTATCTTTCGCAAAATATGTTCTAATTTTATGTCGCCGAAAACTGCTGATGGTGATAAAGCAAATGTTCCCAGCCGACAGTCAGTTTTGTAACCAGGGTTCAATAAGCAACTAAACCACTGTTTGATGAAGAATACTGTTTTTGTCAAATTTCACGAGGCAGCAGGAGCAAGGATGGTGCCTTTTGCCGGCTTTAACATGCCGGTCGAGTATACCGGTATAACGGAAGAGCATATTGCCGTAAGGGAAAGCGTAGGGGTCTTTGATGTTTCACATATGGGTGAATTCTGGGTAAAGGGACCTGATTCTCTCAGGTACCTCCAGCATATGACATCCAACGACGTTTCCGCCCTTTTCAACGGAAAGGTTCAGTATTCATGCTTTCC
>JBAVOD010000127.1:0-4017 GCA_049691735.1 Bacteroidales bacterium | reverse complement strand
GTATTCAGCGGACCTGTGATAATGGGTATTTCGCTTAACAAGCATCTGACCAGGCTGATCGTATCGGCAGCGGGAGTGCCTGTAAGCCCGGGGATGCTTATCTCTGAATTGAAGGACCTCGAAAGGTGCGATCTTGAATTTCCGCTGTTTATAAAGCCGGTTTCCGAAGGTACCGGCAAGGGGATAACCGAAAAGAGCGTGGTAAATTCGCACTCCGGGCTGAGCGAAATGGCAGAGTGGATACTGAAGCGGTTCAGCCAGCCCGCCCTGGTGGAAGAATATTTGCCCGGACGGGAATTTACAGTAGGCGTTGTCGGATCGGGAAATGAAGCTGTGGCAATCGGAGGAATGGAAATAAAATGCAAAGACAACCTCCCCTACTCCGTTGAATTAAAGGAGAATTACCAGGAATTCTGCAAATATTTTCCACTGCCCGGTGAGTCTGCTGTTGAGTGTAAGAAAGTCGCACTTGATGTCTGGAAAGCGCTCGGAGGCGTTGATGCAGGAAGAGTTGATGTAAAGGCTGACAGGAAAGGCAGAATTTGTTTTCTGGAGGTTAACCCTCTGGCCGGCCTTCACCCGGTACATTCCGACCTGCCTATCCTCTCAAGGATGAGCGGCATCGAATACCAGACTTTGATTGAAATGATAATGAGGTCTGCTATCAGGAGATACAATCTTGCTGTATGACAGGGAAAAGGTGCTGCATATTGTTCAATCAGCCTCGTGATGGTGCTTTGCCTGACGAGCTGGATGTTCTGGATCAGGTGGAGCTTGTCTCGAAGAACCTTAACGAGATTGGGGTTGATACCTACAGGGCAGGTATAACTTCAAACTTCATGGCTGAAGTGGAAGCGGTCGCCCTTTCAAAGCCTGATTTTGTGTTCAACCTTGTTGAATCAATTAACAATAAAGGTGAGCTGTGCTATTTTGTACCTGCTCTTCTGAACATGCATTCATTACCTTATTCAGGCAATCCTGTTGAGGCAATGTTCATCACTACAAGCAAAGCCCTCACGGCAAAGATCCTTTATGAGAAAGGCATAAATTCCCCTCATTCCTTCTTCCCGTCACAGTACAAAATGCTGGACAGGGGCACAAGGTATATCATCAAACCTGTCTGGGAAGACGGATCGATGGGCATAACTGACGAATCAGTGTTCACTTATGAACCCGGAGCTGAAAACAGGTTTAAAGGTTTTGATGATTCCCACTGGATAATCCAGGAGTACATAGATGGCAGGGAGTTTAATATAAGCGTTTTAAAAGGCCCTGACGGACCGGAGGTAATGCCGGCGGCTGAAATGGTATTCCGGAATTTTGGCGATTCAAGGCCGAAGATCGTTGACTTTAAGGCAAAATGGGACCTGGAAAGCTTTGAATATGAGAATACCGTAAGGGAATTTCCCGGAAACAGGCTGAATCCCGCCCTGGCCGCTGAGATAAAGGATATTGCACTGAAATGCTGGCATGTCTTCGGACTTAAAGGTTATGCTAGGGTGGATATCAGGGTTGACAGTAATGAAAAGGTCTATGTGATTGAGGTAAATGCCAATCCGTGCATATCGCCCGACAGCGGGCTTGTGGCAGCTATAAATTATGCCGGTCTTCCTATGACCGAAGTATTGAAATGGATAATAAGTGACCTTAATACCTGAAAATGCATGACAACAACTCCGGGGATAATTATTTCCAAAGGAATAAAGAAAGAAGACCGCAAGACAGTTGAGGAGATCCTCAGGTCGACCGGCTATTTCTACGAATTTGAGATCAACACGGCTCTTGAGATCGCTGATGAAACAATAGCAAAAGGCAGTGACAAAAGCGGTTATTACTGGATGAATGTCACAGATGAGGGAAAGATAGTTGCATTCTCAAATTACGGGAAGAATGCCTTTTCCACCCATTCATGGGAGCTCTACTGGATTGCCGTCCATCACGAGTCAAGGAACAAGCATCTCGGGTCACTCCTGCTTAAGGCTATTGAGGATGATGTCAGGAAAATGGGCGGGGCGATTCTGTGGATCGAAACTTCAGGAAGACCTCTGTACGCTTCGACTGAAGGCTTCTACAGGAAGAATGGTTATACTCTTCAGGCCAGCCTTAAGGATTTTTACGGTCCGGGCGATCCGAAGCAGATCTATTCTAAAGTCCTTTAGACAAGGTTCGCATTGTAGTATTCCGGCCTGCCGGTCACTTCTTCCCCCAGCCATTCAGGCTTTTCAAACTGCTCCGTTTCATCGCTCAGCTCAAGCTCGGCAATTATAAGGCCTTCATTCTTTCCATGAAATACATCCACTTCAAATGTGTGACCTTTAAAAGGCACAAGGTATCTTGTTTTAATGATCCTTCGCGGAAGGCAGGTTTCCATTATCTCACGGGCCATCTCCCCGGGAATTTCAAATTCCCATTCATGGCGGGTGAATTCTGTTTTTTCAACAGGCGCTTTTATTGAAAAAACAGCGCTGTTCCCGCTTATCCTCAGCCTGACGACCATTCCGGGCCGGACCGAAAGGTAAGCCTGAGTTATCCCGGTCTCCTTTACTGAAAACTCCCTGAACTCGCCCTTTACCAGGAATTTACGCTCTATCTCCTTTGCCATGTGTGTTTTTGAACTAACAGAAGTAAAGATAGCTTTTTCAGCCTTAAGATAAACAGAATGCAATGATATACCCCCCTTTCAGGGGGCTGGGGGGTCGATGAAAGCTTTGCCAAACATTTTTTCTATCTTTCCCCTATGGACGTAAAGATTGAAGAAGGCTGGAAACAAAGGCTCATGCCCGAGTTCAGCAAAGAGTATTTTGTAAAGCTCACCGGGTTTATCAGGGAGGAATACGGGTCTCATACCATATATCCTCCCGGTGGACTGATATTCAATGCATTTAACATGTGCCCTTTCGAAAAGGTCAAGGCGGTAATAATAGGTCAGGATCCGTATCACGGACCAGGTCAGGCTCACGGATTATGTTTTTCAGTGAGGCAGGGCATTGAATTCCCTCCCAGTCTTGTAAATATTTTCAGGGAGATTGAAGATGATCTTGGAATTCATGTCTCGGCTTCAGGTGATCTTTCGAGGTGGGCTTCCCGGGGTGTTCTTCTTCTTAATGCTACACTTACGGTGCGTGCGCATCAGGCCGGATCGCACCAGAGGAAGGGATGGGAAGAATTCACCGACAGCGTTATCAGGCTGCTGAATGATGAGCGCAGGAACCTCGTTTTCTTCCTCTGGGGCGCATATGCACAGAAAAAGGGAGAATCGATTGACAGGGCAAAGCACATGGTACTCGAATCGGTCCACCCGTCACCCCTCTCGGCTTCCCGGGGATTTTTCGGTAACAGGCATTTCAGCAGGTGCAACGAGTACCTTGAAAAAAATGGTATTGAACCGGTCAACTGGGCATAAAGAATTGGAATTATGCAACTTTGCCCGACGTAGCTTTAGCGAAGTTGGGTTGTGCAATTATGCAATTATGCAATTGGCCGTCACGCCGTCACGCCGTCACGCCGTAAAGCCTTAATTAAAGTGTCTTCAAGCTCATGATACTCCTCAAAACCAACCGACAGCCTCAGCATTCCCGGTTCGGGGTATTTCGCACCCCAGACCGATTCCACCGGCAGGATCATTGTCCGGGGATCGCCAAGAGAAGGGACGATCTTTATTTTTTCGGCGACTCCTTTAATGAACTTATCCCGCCGTTCCTTCTTTTCTTCGCCCGAACCTTTAAAGTCGATCGTTATCATTCCGCCGAATCCCCTTCCACCGAAAAGCTTTAGAGCTTCCTTATGAGTAGGATGTTGCTCAAGGCCGGGATACCAGACCCTGCCGATAGATGTTTCATTGTTAAAAAGCTCTGCAAGTCTGGAGGCATTTGAGCACTGCTGCGAGAACCTCAGCATCAGGGTCTGAACCTGTGTGTGGAGCCTGTATGCATCATCGGGCGATATCATATGTCCCACAAATTTCCGGTACTCAACGGCAGCTTTCATAAGAGCGGTGTCATTTCCGCACAGAACGCC
>JBAVOD010000126.1:0-2833 GCA_049691735.1 Bacteroidales bacterium | reverse complement strand
TCAATCCGTTAATCTGGCACAGCATCTTTGGAAGATCCATGTCGGGGCAAAAGCCAAGTGAAATGCCTCCCTTGAATGTTCCCGGGCGCGCCTGGGCAAGAATTCCGTATACCAGCGTCGCACCGCTAGAATACCCCATCAGTACCGCCGGCTGGTATTCCGGTAAATTGTATTTTTTTTCTATAGCGGTCGCAAGTTCCACAAAATCAGCGGCAATCGAGTAGCAATCCCCTGTTCTCCGGCGAAGTTCCCGGTTGTACCTGAGTATATCAACTCCGGCAACAAGTGCTCCCAGATCGGCGAACTTTTTCGAGAATCCTATCACGCCAAATCTCCAGCCTCCATCGCCGGAGATCATGATTATAACTTCAGACGGGGTTCCGGAAGGTTTATATATATGGACATTGCCAAACGTATTTACTACAACGGAATCGGTAACGGTATCGGCTCCCGACCGTGCGCTCACAATTACTGCAAGGATGACGATTGAAAAGATTCTCAGGCTCACTTTTTATGGTATTTATTTTACTGATAACTGACATTCTATTAACAATCGGGGCCGGAAAATGCATTAATCTCCAATCATGGGATGTTGCTGATAATTGAATTTTTTATCATATTTTTAGCGTAAAACCTGACCTGATGGAAAAACTACTCGGATTTCTTGCACCCGCGCTGATCTGCCTGCTGATATTTGTACTCAATACCATCCTGCCCGGAAGATGGGTTACCGGTTACATCAACAGGCCGGGTTCCTCTGAAAAAATGCGTTACCATCTGAACGGGATAAATGTATTCGTTACAGTTATACTCGCATGGTTCCTTCTGGGCTATTTCAATGTCATACCGTTCGACTGGCTGTATGTTTACAGGTGGTACGGACTTGCTGGCGCCTGCCTGACAGGGATCATCTTTTCTCTTGCGATGGTACTGCCTTACCCGGGTGTGAGGAAAACGCTGGCCGCAGATCTCTTCTTCGGAAGGGCTGAGAACATCCAGTTTTTCGGAGGAAAGGTGGATGTAAAAATGTGGCTCTATCTTACCGGCGCAACTATGCTGGAACTCAATGTACTGAGTTTTTTTTCACATCACCGGATCCTGTTCGGGAACAATGCTTCAGGTGGAATTTTCCTGACTGCTGTGCTGATCACATGGTTCGTTACCGACTATCTTATCTTTGAGGAGGTCCATCTGTATACCTATGATCTTTTTGCAGAAAGGGTTGGCTTTAAGCTGGGCTGGGGCTGCATTGTTTTTTATCCATATTTCTATGCGATTGCCCTGTGGTCGACGGTAGATTTGCCTCAACCGAAAACTCCTGACTGGCTGTTTACTGTATTCGCAGCAGTCTTTTTTGCCGGCTGGGGCCTGTCAAGGGGAGCAAACATGCAAAAGTATTTCTACAAAAAATATCCGGGAAGATCATTCCTGGGAATAGTTCCCGGTTCAATAACCGACGGGAACAGGTCATTGCTTGTTAACGGATTCTGGGGAACGAGCCGTCATATAAATTACCTTGGTGAGATCCTTGAGGCGACCGGGATCATACTCTGCACCGGTTATCCGATGCTGATATGGCCATGGCTCTATCCGCTGTACTATGTTGCTCTTCTGTTCACCCGCCAGGCAGATGATGACCGCAGATGCGCCCAAAAATACGGGGATCTCTGGAAGAAGTATGTTAAAATGGTGCCTTACAGGATTGTACCTTATGTTTATTGAGGCCAGCCTTCGCTAAAGCTATGGCTGGTAAAACGGGGAGGCAAGAAGAAGGTGCGGGGTGCGGGGTGCGGGGTGCGGGCATTAAAACCTGTACATTTTCCTTGTATTGTCACCCATGATGCTGACTGCCATCTTCCTGCTGAAAAGCCTTTGCATTACAAAGGATGCAACCCGGTTACCCCTGCCCGTAATCACTGAAGGTTGCCTTCCAAGCTTACGGAGACATTCATTTACCACTTCGTCAGGTGCAAGCACCCTGGGCGCGAAGGCTGAGACATTTCCCGGACGCGAATTTATATAACCGGGAGTCGAGGTTGCACCTGCACAGCAGGCGATCACATCCACTCCCCTGTTTTTCCACTCATACCACAGACTTTCGGCCAGGACCCTGTTGAACGCTTTTGTCGCTGCATAAACCGCCAGGTAACCGCTTCCCTGGAACCCAGCCAGGGAGCTCATGAGGATGATCGCTCCCCTGCCTCTTTCAAGCATTCCAGCACTCAGGGAGTGTACAAGGTCCATGGGCGTGATCATATTCAACCTGGCTGCCCGGGAAATCAATTCATTTTCAGTTTTGTCAAAGGGCCCGATCGGAGAGAGAGCGGCATTGCATACAAGCAGATCGATCGTCTTGCCGTTCAATTTCTTTTCAATACTCTTTGCAGCATCAATTTCGGAAAGATCCGACGGGATACATTGAACTTCCACTTTATGCCTGCCTGCAAGTTCGTCGCCGAATTCCCGCAAAGGCTCCGGCCGACGGGCAACGATCACGACATTCATACCCTCAGCCGCCAGCCTCGAGGCAAATGCAGCACCGATTCCTTCCGATGCCCCGGCTACCAGAGCAGTTTCGCCATATTTTCGTTTAAGGTCCATAGAAGCAATTTTTTTTGTAAGACTCCATGAAGCAACATCATTTTTAGTACTTTTGCAAAACTAACCAAAATCTTAATTATATGCCTGGCACTGAACTTTTTGGAGCAGAAGAAAGAAAAGAAGTGATGGATGTCCTTGAAACCGGGATCCTTTTCCGGTATAACCACGACCAGCAGAGGAAGGGGCACTGGAAAGCCAAAACGTTTGAAAATGAGCTCGCCAGGTATCATGG
>JBAVOD010000125.1:0-2876 GCA_049691735.1 Bacteroidales bacterium | reverse complement strand
CTCCCATTCGGCTTCAGTAGGCAATCTGTATTTCTTCCCGGTCACCTGTGAGAGCCACCGGCAATATACATTTGCAGCATGCCATGACATTGTTATCGCGGGCCGTGAACCCTTTCCCCAACCCTGGTCAGGAGCTCCCCACGGCGGTGTGGCGCCGCTTATGGCATCAGTTTTTTCCCTGCTTAATGTCTGTCCTTCAGTCCGGCCCTGTGAGCTTGTTACCCTGAAAAATGCCATATATTCATCCCATGTCACTTCAGTTCTGGCAATCCAGAATCTTGACAGGGTGACTTTTCTCACAGGTCCTTCATCAGGATCCCTGAGCTGTTCATCTTCAGGACTTCCCATTTTGAAAGTCCCTCCCGGCAGAGCAACCATATCGAATGAGACTCTCGATCCGGGAATCATCTCTGTAAAGCTCTCAAATTTTCTAACTTTTGCAGGTTCAGTAAAAGGCGGTTCAGTTGAGGTGATCGTCACTCCAAAACCTGAATCATGGGCATGCAAAGCTGCATTTTTATCATAATGCCCGACATTCAGGTGACAATTAATACAGTTAATCGGGTCTTTGCTCGTTGTATACAAAAGGTGTGCGTTGCCCCCATTGACAGATAAAGTAACCGGGAAAAGGTTCTCATGACAAACCAGGCATGATTTTTCGTATACGATTCCCTTTGCATTCTCAAGAAGCTTCTTCTTTTCCCAGTCTATTTTTGCACTGTCCTTGAAGAGAAAACCATACGCATCTTTAAGTCCGTGCCTGGCTTTTGCAAACAGATAACCATGTCCGTCGGGGGGGAGATGACATTCTACACAATGAGTAACAGTACCGGATTTGTTATTGTAATGCGTCGAAATTCTCCAGCTCTGATCAGCTGTTGGATGAATATGGCACGACATGCAGTAATTATCTGTTCCAGTGTAGTTTATTGCTTTTTTGCCTGAAAAAATAAGAATGGCACAGATAAGAAAGCCAGAAACTACGAACCAGGCTTTACTCCTTCTCCCTACAGAGTTCTTACTTTTATGCTCTTGTAATTTCATGCTTTCAGGAAAAAATTCTAATTAAATCAGTTTAAGTTGTTATACAAAAATCCCCCGTGTACAATGATAGATAAAAAACTGAATTTTCTGCTGCGGAACTTAACCTTTTTCAGGTAAAAAGTAAAAAATTGAACATGTTTCTGGGGGTGACCGCGTTACCAGCGATTAAGTCCCGTTGATCGTATGATGTATTATCAATTTTAGTTCGGATAGCCGGACAATCGTTAAAAAACAATTTTAATTGACCAATATAGTCACTCCTTGATTGTATATAAGTTGTTGTCCCTTGTCTTATAAAGTACTTTTTGTAAACTAATAAGTCAAATCCGTCGACTCTGTTTACATAGAAATTTACCCTGCCATTATTGTTCATATAATAATATAGGCCTTTCTTCCCTTTATATAAAGTTTGTAAGAATATTGTATCAAGGGTTATATTGGTTTTTGAATCATAGTCGAGCCTGGTCTCTTCAACCGGTGAGTTTTCAACCTTAACGATTCCACTTACATAATTTTCATCCTTAACACTAAACTCTTTAAGGTCAGTGGGTATATATGTTGTCGGGCTGGAAGTGGCCGTTGACTTAAAGTCAACTTTTCGGGGATTAATTGCCCAATTTCTATAATCAACAAATCCCTTCAATGTATCCCCATTATTATCGATTAAAAACCCCGGGAGAAAATTTTCCTGCGAGTAGGAGAAGCA
The DNA here is from genome assembly GCA_049691735.1 of Bacteroidales bacterium. GTDB lineage: Bacteria > Bacteroidota > Bacteroidia > Bacteroidales > VadinHA17 > LD21. The sequence goes on along the minus strand of JBAVOD010000125.1, from coordinate 1,126 downwards.
GGAATACAAAATCCATACAACTAACAATACAGGTCTTTTTAGTTTTGAAGTCTTTTCCATGGTTAAGTAAACTTAGAGTTCAGAACGTTTTGAAATTTAGTATTTTATGAGAAAAACTATAAATGTTTAACGGATATTCCGGATTCCTATTATATGTAAATATCAAACCCGGACCCATCCGTGGTTACAATGATGGTGATAAGAGTATTGACTTTTGCTATTGTTCGTATATATAATTTTGATTTTTACTTTTTAGTTATTTAATTTTAAGAAACTTTAAACATTTAACTATGCGGGTAAAATATCTTGGTCCTCTAATCTTTTTTTCTTTGTCTTTTTATACAATCACAGCCCAATCTGTGAACACCAAGCTTGATCAGATTGAACTAATTAAAAGTTCTTCAGGAACATGGCAAACTATTGTCGGGAAAGACACTATAGAAAAGTGGGATCATCAACAATATGGCAACGGGTATATTGTTTACGCATATCAGGTAGTAGGGAAGGAATCTATTCCCCAACATGTAAATATTTTCAGCTATGATCCTGCATCTGGTAAATTCAAAGGGTTTGTGCTTTGGCAGAGAGGTGGTTTCGCAACATGGATAGGTTCTTTCACTGACGAAAAATTGTTACACATTGATTTTGTCACAGACTTAATACCTGAAAAAGTATGGGGTTCTTTTGATATGATTTTTGAAAACTCAACCTCAAGAAAACATTTGCATTTTATCAATGGTCGAAAGACACATGAAGAAATCTTTACCAGAGTCAATTGATTATGTTGAGAATTCAATAGCAGGCAAGCTCCCGGAGGCATGCACGTCATTCCCCTCCTCTTGCAGTCCATCGTTATTGATGATTTGCGGTTGTAATTATTAATTCAAAATAAATGTTATAGGGACCATATAAAATACTGGGACCGGTTCTCCGTCCTGATACCCCGGTTTAAATTTTTTCAATTTTTTTACTACTCTCATTGCCTCTTCATTTAATTCAGGGCTAACCCCTTCCTGAATGCCTACACTTGAAATAGTTCCATCAGTATTTACAGTAAACCTGACCAGAACTCTACCATGAATACCTGAATTTATGGATTTAATGGGATAGTTCAATTTATTAGCAA
>JBAVOD010000124.1:0-4417 GCA_049691735.1 Bacteroidales bacterium | reverse complement strand
AGATTGTCGAAGGCCCGATAAACAAGCTTGAGAAGCTTCTGGCAGGTATAAATCCGGATATAAACAATCAATTATCGCTGAAGGAATTTCTGAATTCGAAGATAACAGGCATCCTCAATATTGATATGGTCCAGAGATTAATAGGATCTTCAATCAATATTCTTGGCAGCCTGGCAGTTGCGGTATTTTCAATAACATTCATTACCTTCTTCTTTCTTAAAGATCAGCATCTTTTCTTTGAGTCGATACTTATATGGATCCCCGACAGGTACGTGAATAATGTAACGCGGGCTCTAAATTCGATAAAAAATCTGCTTACCAGATACTTCATTGGTATCCTGATCCAGAGCACTTGCATTATGATCATGATCGATATAGGGATGACGATTGTCGGTATTGATTTCCAACAGGCGCTAGTAATGGGATTAATTCTGGGGATCCTGAATGTGATACCGTATGTTGGTCCCTGGATTGGCCTTTTAATTGCGATCACAATGGGCGTAGCCTCTCACATAAACCAGGATTTCTCAACCGTAGTGGTGCCGCTGATCTATTATATGATAATAGTTGAGGCTATTACGCACCTGACTGACAACGTGGTATTTCAGCCTGTGATCTTTTCAAACAGTGTTAAGGCTCATCCGCTCGAGATATTTGTTGTGGTGCTTGCGGCAGGATTTGCGGCAGGAATACCAGGTATGATACTGGGTATCCCGGCCTATACGGTGCTCAGGGTTCTTGCAAGGGAATTCTTTTACGGTTTTAAGACTGTCCAGAAGATCACTTCAAGCCTCGAGGTGGAGAGCCCCCCTGAAGAAAAGCCGGCGCCCCTGCAGAGCCGGGCAGAGCCGCCTGCTTCAGCATTCAGAAAACCGGCCGGAAACAGGAGAAAGACAAAATTGTGACATATTATGAACTCATTGCTGGTTCAAGCGGTAAAACTGTTCAGATTTTACAGTGAAGGCTTCCGCAGCATGTCCTGGTGGGGGAGGCGGGTATGTATCATTATTCTTATAAAATTGTTTATTGTCTTTATTATTCTGAAGATCTTCTTTTTCCACGATTTCCTGAAGGATAAGTACAGTAGCGACCGGCAGAGAAGTGATTACATATTGGATCAATTAACAAAACCGGAATAGCATTATGATTGAAAACCCCGATTTGGCTCTGATCGACTGGTCAAGAGCGCAGTTTGCGCTCACGGCCATTTACCACTGGCTTTTTGTGCCGCTGACTCTCGGACTTTCCTTTATCGTTGCAATAATGGAATCGATCTATGTGAAGACAGGCCGGGAGGAATGGAAAAGAATTACCAGGTTCTGGATGACCTTGTTCGGGATAAACTTCGCAATAGGTGTTGCCACAGGGATCATACTTGAATTTGAATTCGGGACCAACTGGTCAAATTATTCCTGGTTTGTTGGTGATATCTTCGGAGCTCCGCTTGCAATTGAAGGGATACTGGCCTTCTTCCTCGAGTCGACATTCATCGCAGTGATGTTCTTTGGCTGGGGCAAGGTAAGTAAACGATTCCATCTTGTATCTTCATGGCTGGTGGCTGTTGGAGCCAACCTGTCGGCATTATGGATACTTGTTGCGAATGCCTGGATGCAGCATCCCGTCGGAATGACATTTAATCCCGAAACCGCCAGGAACGAGATGCAGAATTTCGGGGATGTATTGTTCAACGTGGTCGCTTCAGACAAATTCCTGCACTCGATATCATCAGGATTCCTGCTCTCCTCTATGTTCGTGCTGGGAGTAAGCTCATGGTACCTTCTGCGAAAACGCGAGGATTTTCTTGCAAAAAGAAGCATACTTGTCGCAGGGATCTTCGGACTTATGTCGTCGCTTATGGCTGCCTATACCGGCGACGCATCTACCCGTACAATATCGGAAGTTCAGCCGGTCAAGTTCGCCTCGCTTGAAGGGCTCTACTACGGCAAAGAAAATGCAGGCCTTGTTGCATTCGGAATCTTAAAGAACTCGGACGAGAAAATTGGTGACATAAAAGTGAGGGAATTTGCAGTAAAGCTCGAAATACCGGGACTGCTTTCGGTGATGACAGGAGGTGACAGAAGCGTCTATGTGCCTGGTATTTATGATCTGTTAAGAGGCAATTCCGATCGCGGGTTGATGCCGGTGAGTGAAAAGATGGGCAGGGGAAAAACAGCAAGGGACCTGCTGATGGATTACATGAAAGCCAGGCAGGAAAACAATCAGGAAAAGATCGGGGTAATTGAAGAACAGTTCAGGCAGGATGATTTTCTGAAAGGATATTTCAGCTATTTCGGCTACGCATCCCTGGCAAAGCCCGAGGATGTGGTACCAAATGTCTCAGTTACCTTCTATTCGTTCCACCTTATGGTTTTCCTTGGTTTTTACTTCATACTGATCTTCAGTCTTGCACTGTTCTTCCTTTTCAGGGATACGATCACACAAAAAAGATGGTTCCTACGGCTTGCCGTTTACTCCATCATTCTGCCGTATATCGCAGGAGAGCTGGGATGGGTCCTGGCTGAGATGGGACGTCAGCCATGGATAATCCAGGACCTGATGCCACTGTCAACTGCTGTGACACGACTGAATCCCGGTTCAGTCGTGACAACATTTATTTTATTTGCAGTCCTGTTCACGGTGCTGCTCATTGCAGAAGTCTCGATCATGATCAGGCAGATAAAAACCGGACCAAAGCACTAGGAGGATCAAGCCATGACACTGATGATATCACATTTTTTCCTTCAGCAGTACTGGTGGGTAATTATATCGGTGCTCGCAAGCGCCCTTGTATTCCTGATGTTTGTTCAGGGCGGGCAGTCAATGATCTTCACGCTTCCCGCGAATGACACCCAGAAAACAATGGTGGTCAATGCGCTGGGAAGGAAATGGGAGTTTACCTTTACAACCCTGGTAACTTTCGGAGGTGCATTTTTTGCCTCCTTTCCTCTATTTTATGCCGCCAGTTTCGGAGGTGCCTATTGGGTATGGATGGCAATTCTTTTCAGTTTTACTATACAGGCAATTTCTTACGAGTACAGGTCCAAACCTGCAAATGTTTTCGGCAGGAGTTTATTTGACATCTTTCTCTTCGTAAATGGCTGTCTGGGGCCATTCCTGATAGGTGTGGCTGTCGGCACCTTTTATACCGGTTCTGCATTCAGCCTTAACGGGATGAACCAGGTTCGCTGGGGCAACGGCTGGCATGGGCTCGAAGCTTTGCTTGACGGCCGGAACGTGGCGCTGGGACTTACAGTCCTTTTTCTGGCCCGGACCAACGGACTCCTTTATATAATCAATACTATTGAGGATGAATCCCTTCTTAAGAGGTCAGGAAGAAAGCTTATTTTCAATTCAGCTGCATTCATCGTTTTTTTCCTGTTCTTTACTATTACACTTCTCGGTTCACCCGGCTTTGGATACGATGCCGGCACCGGTGCAGTATCAAAGGAAAGTTTCAGGTATTTTCATAACCTGACAGAAATGCCTCTTATTCTGGTATTTTTCCTGTGCGGTGTCGTCAGCGTGCTTTACGGCATTGGCTCTGCCGTGTTCAGGGGAAGCAGGAAGGGGATATGGTATACGGGGGTAGGAACAGCGTTGACTGTATTTTCTCTCTTCATTATCGCGGGGTTCAACGGGACTGCCTTTTATCCCTCATATACCGATCCGGCAAGCTCGCTGACTATACGAAATGCCTCCTCAAGCCTGTTCACACTGAAAATAATGATGTATGTTTCGTTCATTGTACCGTTTGTTGTCGCTTATATCTGGTATGCATGGGGAGCCATTAACAGGGACAGGATCACTGAGGATGAAATGAAGGCTGAAGGGCATGTTTATTAGGACTTGTTAAAGATGTGACTTACTTATTCACGAAAATATGTACACAACAGAGCTGATCCAATATCTGATATGGCCGGCGTTCATAATAGCTGCCTGGATAATAATCAGGTTGTCACTGACGGCTTATGAAAAAAAATATCCTGAAAGGCCTTCAGACAGCAGTCCTGAAAAGGGGTGAGGCCGAGGATGCGGCAATATAGAACGGTATTATCAGCGGAGCTGCTGCGATCCCCAGGATTACGAAAGAAACAAGTACCAGTCCTGCAAGGAGGTACCTGCCTTCATTGCCTTTGATCCTGAGGTTCGAAAATTTAAGCGACAGTAACGGTATCCTTGTGACCATCAGAAATGAAAGGACGATTGAATATACTGATACTGCTGCTGCAGAGCCTGTGAACGACTTCAGGGCAGGCAGGTCGGAATAGGCTCCGGCGATTACCACCGAAATGACTGCGATGGCGTTGGCGGGAGTCGGCAGTCCTCTGAATGCTGTGGTCTGTGATGAGTCAGTATTGAACTTTGCGAGACGTAATCCTGCGCATACCGGCATTATTGCGGATATGAGCGCGGCAAA
>JBAVOD010000123.1:0-1989 GCA_049691735.1 Bacteroidales bacterium | reverse complement strand
TAATCAGAGGCAATATTAGCCTGTTTTTTAGGTAATTTTTATTTCTTTTCCGGAGTTTCTCGTAACGACACATTCTGCCTCTTCGGTACCGGGAGTACACGAAGTCATTATTTTTCAGTTACCTCTTTAACTTTTGCGTTTCCTGTAAAATCACCGGATAGCAGAGGTATGGCTTGTTTTCGTCGTCAATGAAAACATCGGCGTCGAAAGCTTCATTCCACCCTCCCATTGTATCGGGAGTGTTTCCATTCCCGATACTAATACAGGAGCATGTGGATTGCCAGCATTGAAGACCGAAGACCTGGCTTTTAAATAATTACTGCGCGAACCGGGGCAGATCTCCTGGCCATATTAGCCACTCATGAGCTGTGCCCCGGGATTGATAGTCATAGTTTAATACGGCTGAAGTATTTTGTTATCAACACTCTCATTTTATAAACAGCAGCTGAGCGAGTTCATAGAGACTGCGCCGCCAGGTCTGGAATTCATGGCGGGTATTCTCTGAAACATACGAAACGGCATTAATGCCGGCCTCTTTGAGCGCTGTGGCAGCATTTTTTACGCCGGTGGCATTTTCGAAACTGCCACAGCTCAGGAAAATGAGTTTGACCTTCGACTTATCCTTAATGTCTTCAGGGGCGTATGTGCCGCCGCTAAGAAGACCATAATATGAAAAGACATCCGGCCTTGCCAGGGTAATTGTCTTGGTCTCCATTCCACCCATCGAAAGCCCGGCCATAGCACGATGAGACTGGTCGGCAAGTGTACGGAAGTTGGCATCAACGTATGGGATCAATTCGTCTACCAGGACTGTCTGAAAGGGCTTTATATCGAAATTTCTGAGACCGCCAATTTTAACATCATTTGTCATTCCATAGGTCATCACAATGATAAAGGGCTTAATTTTCCCATCGGCGATCAGATTATCCATAATCAGATTGGCATGGCCCTGGTTACTCCATGCAGTTTCATCCTCGCCCCAGCCGTGCTGAAGGTACAATACCGGAAAGCGATTCGAAGCTTCCTTATCATACGAGGGAGGTGTATAGACAAACGCCCGTCGTGAGGTGTTTGTGCTTTTGGAGGGGAACAGTACCTGCTGTACTTTTCCATGAGGTACATCTTTCAATGCATAGAAGTCCTGATCATGGGCAGGGATTTCTATACCGCTTTCCCAGCGGGTAGAACCATAGAAATTCAAAGTCCCGGGATCATTAAAAACCCCGCCGTCGACAGTCAGGTGGTAATAATGGAAGCCTTCTTCCATCGGCCCGGCTGTAGTGCCGGTCCATGAGCCATCTTCAGCCCGGGTGAGAGGAGTTCCTCCTCTTGTGCCGCCCAGTCCAAGGCTTACAACAACACTTTTAGCATCGGGTGCCATTATGCGAAATCGTGCATATCTCTGCGAGTTGACCTGCGGGTATTCCTGTCCCGGCTGGTTAAGCGTTGAAGCTTTGAAATCGTCCACGATCGCCGTCTTGTCTGTCTGCGCTGAACATATACTGCCTGTGATCAGTATCAGTATTGCAATTAATTGTCTGTATTTCATCTGTTAGCTTTTTTAAATGATTTTAATAAAATTTTCTGTTGTAATATTTTTGTATCAACCTGATATTCAATCTTTGAAAAGAAGTAATGCAAATTCACGCAGACTTCTTCTCCACGATTGCCATTCATGGGCAGTAAGCGGGGAAACATATGAAGCACTCTTTATCCCTGCCTGGGTCAGCGCATCTGCTGCGGCTTTGACACCGTCAGAACCTCTCTCGCGGCTGCCGTAGCTCATAAATACCAGCCTGACCTTTGATTTGTCAGAAATTTCTGCCGGAGCAATAGTACCGCCGCTGAAAAGGCCGATATATCCGAACGTATCCAGGTGGGGCAGTGTCACCGACTTTGTGCACATGGCACCCATCGACAATCCCGACATAGCTCTGTGAGCCTGGTCGGGAATTGTACGGAAGTTTTTGTCAACCCAGGGGATCATGT
>JBAVOD010000122.1:0-10380 GCA_049691735.1 Bacteroidales bacterium | reverse complement strand
CATTTCTGAAATTTAAACGACATGTCACAGAATAATTCAATCCATTTTAGCTTGATATAAAAACCTCAGGAAGATTAACTATGCTCGTCTATACTATAAAAGAACTTTGCCGTACCTGCTATACCTGCGTCAGGGAATGCCCTGCGAAAGCAATCCGGATAGTGGGCGGACAAGCCGAAGTGATCGACGAGAGATGCATTGCCTGCGGAAACTGCACAAAAGTGTGCAGCCAGGGCGCTAAAGTCTTCCTGAATACAACCGATCGCGTTATCAGACTTCTTAATACAGCATCTGATGTGGCCGCCCTCATCGCTCCAAGCTTCCCGGCAGAGTTTTCGGATTTACCCGATCACCGCACCCTCATCAGTATGACCAGGGCCCTTGGCTTCAGATATGTCCACGAAGTATCATTCGGCGCTGACCTTGTTGCCGATAAGTACAGAAAACTTGTTACTGAGAACAGCGGATATTTTATATCATCCGACTGCCCGTCAATAGTCAATTATATAAAACATTATCACCCCGGCCTTGTCGAAAAGCTGGCTCCGATAGTATCACCGATGGTCGCTGCAGGCCGGGTGGTCCGTGCAAAATACGGACCAGATACAAAGGTGGTATTCATTGGCCCGTGCGTTGCAAAGAAAGCCGAAAGTCCCGAGATTGATGAGGCTATCACATTTACTGAACTGAGGGAACTGTTCGCCAGGATGAATATAAAGGAACAGGGATCAGAGCCTTCGGACTTTGACCAGCCGGTTGGAAGCAGAGGCGCAATTTTCCCTGTTACAAGAGGATTACTCCAGACTGCAAATATCAATGATGATTCAATCACAGGCAATATAATTGCAGCTGAAGGCCGGATCGATTTTCAGGGGGCCCTTAAGGAGTACGAGGCGGGATTGATAAAAAACCAGAATATGGAGCTACTGTGCTGCGAAGGATGCATCATGGGGCCCGGACTATCAAAAAACGGAAAGCAGTACAACCGGCGGGCTCTTGTAAGCGACTATGCACACCGGAAAATGGAGAGTCTCGACATTGAAAGCTGGAGTAGGGCATTTGATGAGTACTCTGGCCTGGATCTGTCGGTCAGACATCAACCTGAAGATAAACACACAGATATTACTGACGAAACCCAGATCAACGAAGTTCTGATCTCAATGGGGAAATTTACTCCCAAAGATCAGCTTGATTGCGGAGCATGTGGCTACGAAAGCTGCATGGAACATGCCATTGCTATCAAAAAGGGACTTGCCGAGGTTGAGATGTGCCTGCCGTACACAATTGAAAAGCTTCATAAATCGGTAAAGGATCTTGCACTTTCAAATGAAAAGCTTTCTTCGATGCGCCAGGCACTCAAGCAGTCCGAAAAGCTTGCCCATATGGGACAGCTTTCGGCGGGTATTGCTCACGAACTTAATAATCCTCTGGGCGTCGTTATTATGTACAGCAACATTCTTCTCGAGGATAGCAAACCTGACGATCCTGAAAGGGAAGATCTCAAACTGATAGTCGAACAGGCAGGGCGATGCAAAAAGATTGTTGCAGGGTTGCTTAATTTTGCCCGGAAAAACCAGGTAAACCATCAGCTCACGAATATCAGGGATCTGGCGGGCAGGAGCATCGAAAGCCTTATTGTGCCGGGAAATGTTAATGTCACGGTAAAAGACCGGACAATAAATCCTGAGGCAATGCTCGATGCCGAGCAGATGACCCAGGTCCTTACAAACCTGATCAGGAACGCATTTGAGGCAATGCCCAGGGGAGGTTCTATTGACATCCTGCTGGAGGACACCCTCGGAGATGTTGCAATAACTGTATCGGATACAGGGACAGGTATCAGGGAGGATGACAGGTCGAAGATCTTTGAACCTTTCTTTACAACAAAGGGGATAGGACGCGGAACCGGTCTGGGCCTTGCCACTGCCTACGGGATAGTTAAGATGCACAAGGGACAGATCGGCGTTAACTCCAATACCGATCCGGCTAAAGGTGCAACCGGAACGAGTTTTAAGATAGTTCTCCCGCGCAGGAAAGAATGATAATTAAACAGATATGCCACATCAGTCGTGGGGATAATGAAGAAAGGATATAGTCAAAATGAGAAAAAGCGATTTTACGGTACTAGTTGCAGATGATGACCCGGATTATCTGTTTCAGACGATCCGCAACCTGGAAAAGGCCGGTTACAAAACCGTGGCCACTGAGAGTCAGGCTGAGGCGGAATCGGTAATCGCTCGCTTTAAGCCTAGCCTTGCCATCTTCGACCTAATGATGGAAAGCGATGACAGCGGATTTATCCTTTGCTACAAATTAAAAAGGAAATATCCCGATGTTCCTGTTATTCTGGCAACTGCAGTTGCACATGAAACCGGAATGTCATTCAGCCTCGATTCGGAGACAGAGAGAGCCTGGATCAGGGCCGACAGATACCTTGAAAAAGGGATCAGACCAGAGCAGCTCGACCAGGAAATAATGAAACTTTTAAAAATCTGAAATGGCTGTCCTGAAGGTACTTGTAGTTGATGACGAGCCTGGTATAAGATCGGGGGTATCGCGCGTATTGAATAACTTCCAGGTAAATTACCCCTTCATGGATGAGGATTATACGTTCCATGTCACTGAGGCAGGAACAGGGGAGGAGGGAATGTCGATCATCGACCGGGATATGCCGGATATTATTCTTCTCGACAATAAGCTGCCAGGGATTCAGGGTATTGAAGTGCTCGAATATGTAAGGAACAAAAGGTACGATATTGTTGTGGCAATGATCACATCATATGCATCGCTTGATGTAGCACTTAAAGCCCACCGGTTCGGAGCCACCGATTTCATTCCCAAACCCTTTACACCACAGGAGCTTAAATCGAGCATCGAGAATATAACCAAGCAGCTCTATCTTAAGAGGATAACCCATAGCATGAACGAGGAGGGAAAGAAGATAAGGTACCAGTTCCTATCCGTCCTTTCACATGAACTCAAAGCACCTCTGAATGCTGTTGAGGGATACCTCAGAATGATGCAGGAACACCAGGCCGGCGACAGGATCGATGACTACACTGCTCCCATTGAGCGGTCAATGCAACGGATCCAGGGAATGAGAAACCTTATAATGGACCTTCTTGATTTTACAAAGATCAGGCTTGAACGCAAGCAGGAAAAGATTGAGGAGGTGCATCTCTCAAACATAGCATCCAATGCAATCATCACTGTTCAGCCTTATGCCATTCAGATGGAGGTTTCAATAAAGCTGACTGTAAAATCGGATGCAGTGATCATGGCTGATCCCTCCGATATGGAAATAATTTTCAACAATCTGGTATCCAATTCTGTCAAATACAATAAAACAGGAGGAAAAGCCGAGATCATTATTGACAGTGACGGTGATAATGTTGTTATCGTTTTTACCGATACCGGCATCGGGATCAGGGAACAGGACAGGGAAAGCCTGTTCTCCGAATTTGTACGCATTAAAAATGAAAGGACCAGGAATATTTCGGGAAGCGGTCTGGGACTTTCAATAGTCAGGAAAGTTGTCGAACTTTATAACGGTACAATCACTCTGGACAGCACACCTGACATCGGTTCGACATTCACTGTGCGTCTTCCCAGGAAAATGAACTGAAAACACCCGTGATTATGATAACATTACCCGGAAAAACAATTGAAAGGCTGAGCGAATACAGAAGAACTCTCCTTGCATGCCTGAAAGAGAACAGGAATTTTATCTACTCGCATGAGCTTGCTGCACGGCTTCATATTACTGCCGTCCAGGTAAGGCGCGACCTTATGCTGATCGGTTATTCAAGCGTCCACCGCAAAGGTTATGATGTAAAGGAACTTATTGATAAGATAAGCACGATTATAGATTCGGATGATGGAATCAATGTTGCCATAATCGGTATCGGTAACCTCGGGAGGGCGGTTGCCGGCTATTTTAAGGGAAAAAGGTCAAAACTTAACCTTGTTGCTTCGTTCGACATTGACCCCCAGAAGATCAATAAGGTTATATCGGGGGTAAAATGCTATGGGTACAGTGACCTGAAAAACCTGGCGGATGAACTGAAGATCAGGATCGCTATCCTTACTGTACCTGCCGATTACGCCAGGGAGATCGCCGAAGAATGTGTCAGGTTCGGGATCAAGGGGATCCTTAATTTCACGACAATCCCGCTTAATGTCCCGCCTGATGTTTATCTAGAGGAATACGATATGATAACCTCTATCGAGAAGGTTGCCTATTTCGTAAAGGAGACTAAATTGTAAAGGCTTCGCCAGGTAAGCATGAGGGTATTCAGAAGCTTTGAGGAAGCGGCAGAAATCCGGAATCCTGTTGTTACTACCGGATCATTTGACGGAGTCCATATCGGCCATAAGACAATTCTGAACAGGCTCAAAATGCTTGCAGAGAAGCATAATGGTGAATCGGTACTTGTAACATTCGAACCTCACCCACGAAAAGTCCTCTATCCCGATACTGCAGGCAAAGACCTGAAACTCATTACTTCACATGAAGAAAAGCTCGAACTCCTCCGGGAAGCAGGACTTGATAATGTTATTATTATTGAATTTACCAGGGAGTTCTCAAGGATCACAAGCGAGCAGTTCGTGAGGGATTACCTCTGCGGAATCCTCCATGCCAGGGTTGTCGTTGTCGGATTCAACCATCATTTCGGCTTCAATCAGGAAGGTGATTACCGGCAACTGTGGTCCTGGCAGGGAAAATATTCCTTTGAAGCGGAAGAGATCCCTGAACAGGAAGTGGAGCACGAAACCGTAAGCTCAACAAAGATACGCCAGGCTATTCGTGAAGGATATATTCAAAAAGCAAATGCCTACCTCGATCATTACTATATAATTATGGGTAAACCGGTTACCTGCGACTACTTCAATCCTCATTTTCCGGTTTCGTTTTATGAAATACCGCTTTCAGGTGACGGCAAGCTGCTTCCGGTTTCAGGGATCTATGCTGTTTCGTTTGAATCGGGCATGTATCGTTCTAAAGGAATGGTTGTTATAGACAAGAAACATCCAGGCGAAACAGAAGTGTTTCTGAACATCTTCGAAAAGATGCCTGAATGTTTCGCGTTAACCCCCGTTATATCTTTTCACAAAAAGATTCACGGAGCAGTCAATCTTGCAGATAATTTTGCTTCTGCTGCAAGAATGAAGACTGCAGCAACTGAAATTTCGGACCTCATTTACTGACCACAATCAGTTTTTAATGATCTGGTAAATCCTTACCTTTGCACTGCGTTTTTAAAGACATGGTAAATATGCGTTTTTCACCGGAAAAGCTGAATATTCCGGATCAAAGGATGAGGCCTTTCATCGATCCGGACGAGATCTGGAACCTGATAAGATCCGTAAAACCGGATAAGATCAGGGTGAGGGAGGTAATATCAAAATCGCTTGATAAGCACCGGCTGACGCTGGAGGAGACCGCTGTCCTTGTAAATTCGACCGGGACAGATCTTTTCGACGAGATCAGGGAAGGGGCACGCAAACTTAAAGAAAAGGTCTATGGTAACAGAATAGTCCTTTTTGCGCCGCTGTACGTTGGTAACAAATGCACAAATAATTGCCAGTATTGCGGATTCAGGACCTCGAACAAGGATACTATCCGAAAGACTCTGTCGGACGAGGAAATTGTAAAAGAAGTCGAAGCTCTCGAGGATAATGGCCAGAAAAGGCTGATACTTGTTTACGGCGAACATCCCGAATATTCAGCCGATTATATAGCACATACTGCCAGGGTGGTTTACGGAGTCAAAAAGGGACCGGGAGTGATCAGAAGGGTGAATATTAACGCAGCTCCTCTGGATATTGAAGGTTTCAGGAAAGTCGGAGAAGCAGGTATCGGGACATACCAGATATTCCAGGAGACTTACAGCCCTGAAGCGTATAAATGGTATCACCTTGGCGGCAGGAAAATGGACTATGAATGGAGACTTACAGCCCTCGACAGGGCCCAGGAAGCAGGGATTGATGATGTTGGCATCGGTGCGCTTTTCGGGCTTTATGACTGGAGGTTTGAGGTACTCGGTCTTGTGAGGCACACTAATCATCTTGAAGCATGCTACAATGTAGGTCCGCATACTATCTCATTCCCAAGGATAAAAGACTCTTTGAGCCTTAACATCAGCGACAAATACGAGACTAACGACGAGGAGTTCAAAAAGCTGGTGCCTGTCCTTCGGCTGGCGGTTCCTTATACCGGCATGATACTGACTGCCAGGGAAGCGCCTGATGTCAGAAGGGAAGTCATAAAGTATGGTGTATCCCAGATTGACGGAGGAACAAAACTTGAGATCGGATCATATTCAGAATCGAAAAATGAGGCTCAGAACCTGAACCGTGAGCAGTTCAGGATCAATGATGCAAGGTCGCTTGCGGATGTTGTTGATGAGCTTCTTACAAATGACTATATTCCTTCATTCTGTACTTCGTGTTACAGAATGGGCCGTACCGGCGAGCACTTTATGGAATTCTCGGTCCCGGGCTTCATAAAACGTTTCTGCACACCGAATGCGATACTGACTCTGTCAGAATATCTCTGTGACTACGCAGACAATGATGTTACTGAAAAGGGATGGAAGGTGATTGAAAAGAACCTTGATAAACTTGAACCAAAGATTGCGCAGGACACAAGGGAGAAGATTGAAAGGATCAGGACGGGAGAGAGGGACCTGTATTTCTGAGGCTGCCCTGTTCGGGCAGTATGTTAACCCGAAAACCATAACACCTAAACAATATGATTAAGATCCTTGGCCTTAAGATCATCGACAGAATCAAGGAAGCCGGACTGACACAGGAAGTCCTTTCGAAATATGCCGGTATTATCACGACAAGGCTTGGCTTCCATGAACTGACTTCCGATTTATGCGCCCGTGAAGCTTATATCCTGATCCATATTTCAGGCAGTATCATTGAAGCAGAGAAGCTTCGCTCTGAACTTAATGACCTCGGCGGTGTCCTTTTACGCGAAATGAGCTTCGACGACCAACCTTTTGTAAACTTCAGGACCGACGAGGGCGCTTTGAGATTCCTTGGGCTGCTGATTGAAAACCGGGATCATGAAGCAGTAAAATCAGTGCAAAAAACATTTACATCCTACGGATGTGTGATCAGGACACGCCTTGGCGTCAATGAAGAATTTTTTGACCAGCCTGCCGGACTCATAGTTATTGAACTTGCAGGGGATGAGATCCAGATGGATCTCCTGGAAAAGGATCTGCAGGTGATACCGAAACTGGTACTGAGAAAGTTGGCATTCTGAAAGAGAAGAGTGCTACCTTATTATCTGTACCCTTCTGCCAGGGACCCTGGCAAAGGGCGATCACTGATCCCTGCGGCAAAAAAAGATTTTTTTATTCGCCAGGTTTGTCACGACGACTACGACGGGCTTCATAATGCCTCGAATCGCCCCACTCGCCATAAACGACTTCAGAATCTGCCAGGCTTACCCTTGCTTCCAGGCAACTCTGACACTCTTCTTCCGATTCACCGGTGCAGGGTTTATTGTCGTAAAGCCTGTAGCTGTCGCGGTATTTGCCTGGTGTTATGTTTGGCATTATTATGTTTGCCCCGATCTTTACGGCTTTCTCCCTGCCAGCCGGATCAATCGCCTGAAGTGCAGTTGCCGCAACTATGTTTATGTCCTTCATCATTATCCTGAGAACAGCGATCATCCTGAGGGTAAGATCGAATCTTTCCTGAAGTGAAAGAAGCCCGGATGCATACTTTATCAGCGGAGTATCGGCATGCTCAATATATGGTCCCATCCCGCACATATCAATATCGAAATCGCGCATATAGATGAGGTCATCCGACAGATCGCCGGTGGTCTGGAAAGGCAGGCCGATCATAACCCCGGTTCCGGTCTGGTAACCGATATCCCGGAGGTTCTTCAGACACTCAAGCCTTCTGTGGAAGTCGTGATTCCTGTCAACAGGATGGATCTTATGATAAAGATCTTCGTTGGTTGTTTCAACCCGAAGCAGATATCTGTGTGCGCCTGCATCAAACCATCTCTTATAGACTTCGGGTTCCTGCTCCCCAACCGATAATGTGATCCCAAGCTCCCCGTGAGACAAATCCTTTATCCTTTTAAGGAGATTTTCAATCCGGGCTGTGACCTGGCTGCTTTCAAGCTCCCCCGACTGAAGGGCAATTGAGCCATACCGTTTTTCCCAGGCAAATCTGGCTGCTGTAATTATCTCGGTGTCATCCAGATTATATCTTGTCAGATTCCGGTTCCCTTTCCTTATTCCGCAGTATAGGCAGTCCTTGCTGCAAATATTCGAAAACTCGATCAGTCCCCTGAACCATACCTTTTTGCCTATCTGCTCATCTTTTATTTCGGAAGATCTGGCGAATAGAATGGTCCTGTCTTCTCTGTCCGCATCAAGTAATCTTATGATGTCAGTCTTTGAAAAACTGTCCTTTGCTAGAATATCTTTTACTGTTTCGGCCATAAAATATTGTTGGCCTGCAAAGTTAGCAAAAGGCGGCGAATTGTGACCCCTAAATCCCCCAAAGGTGGACTTCGGGCTTATCCGCACATGTGACGAAGGTTACTTCATATCGGTAATAAGCGCTGCAATCAGTCCGGTCCAGCCTGTCTGATGCGAGGCACCCAGTCCCATGCCGGTCTCCCCGTGGAAAAACTCATGAAACAAAACCAGATCCCTGTTTTCCTCCAGCCTGTAAAAGTCGTTGAACCGGCCAAAGACCGGCCTGTTTCCATTGCCGTCAGGCAGAAATATATTCTGCAGCCTTAAATTTAACTGATTGGCTATTTCCTTCAGGTTCATATAATTTCCGGAACGGGTCGGAAATTCAACCTTGAAATCGTCCTGGAAATACTTGTAATATACATTCAGTGAACTTATAATCAGGTAATTTATCGGGAACCAGACTGGTCCACGCCAGTTGGAATTGCTCCCGAAAATCGAGGTGTTCGATTCGCCCGGTGCATATTTGAGGGTATGAAGCTTACCGTCGATCATGACACTGTATTCCTCAGAATGTTTTTTTGACAGTGACCTGACCCCGAAGGGAGACAGGAATTTATCTTCATCAAGAATGTTCCTAAGGAGCCTGTCAAGCCTATCTTTGTTGATCAGGGTTAGGATTTTGTCACTGGTCTTGCTGTCATCCTTCTGAATTATTGTTGTATTCAGTCCCTGTTCCGCAGTGTATTTGCTGAACCAGTTCATATCATGGTTAAACTGGCTCAGCCCCGACAGCAGGCTGTGCGGAAGATAAAGCGCTGCGAACATCGGTGTAAGGCCTACTGCCGATTGCACTTTAAGCGGAAGTCTCCGTCCGTCAGGAAATTTCAGCACATCAAAGAAGAAGCCCTGTTCCTCATCCCATAGCCCGTTGGCATTAAGAGCTTCTGCGATCAGACCATATTGTTCAAAATACTTGAGTGCTACATCCTGGTAAGTATCATCGTAATGCGAAATTTCAAGGGCAATTTCAAGCATGTATGTTGCAAACATGCCCATCCATGCGGTACCGTCGGCCTGCTCAATTATGAGGCCCTGCCGTAAAATTGCACCCCTGTCGATCACTCCGATGTTGTCGAGTCCCAGGAATCCTCCTTCAAAAATATAGTTTTCTTCAGCATCCTTCTGGTTCGACCACCATGTAAAATAAATAGTCAGCTTCTGGAAGATCCGCTTAAGGAAGTCGACATCCCCATTCCCGGTCATTGCCTTTTCGATCTCATAGATTCTCATCGCCGCCCATGCCTGCACGGGAGGATTCACATCGCTGAAGCCCCACTCATATGCCGGGATCTGGCCGTTGGGATGCGTGTACCATTCCCTGTTGATAAGTATCATCTGGTTCTTGGCAAACCGGGGATCGATCCTGGCAATTACTATCAGGTGAAATGCCAGGTCCCAGGAGGCGTACCATGGAAATTCCCACTTATCGGGAACCGAGATTATATCTCTGTTGTTCAGATGCTTCCATTTGTTATTCCTGCCTTTCAGCCTCTCCCTTGGCGGAGGAACCTGTCCCTTGTCGCCCTTAAGCCAGGTCCTCACATCATAGTAATAGAACTGCTTGTTCCAGAGCATGCCGGCTAAGGCCTGCCTTGCAACTGATTTTTGAACGGGGGTGAGCCGGCCCGAAAGGACCTTGTTGTAGAACTCATCAGCTTCCTTCTTTCCATTTATAAAGCTCGTTTCAAAATCTGCTGAAAAGGGATCCCTGAGGTCCTTTTCCCTCGTAATCCTGAGCCTGCATCGCACCTGCTGCCCGCTCCCGACTGTGAACCGGTAAAGCGGCGAGAATTTCGTTCCGCTTTCACGTCCGTCGAACATACCAAAATCATTATTAATTACGGCCTTATGAAAAGAATCC
>JBAVOD010000121.1:0-1734 GCA_049691735.1 Bacteroidales bacterium | reverse complement strand
CTACATATTACCTTGATAATTCTGAAATTATAAGCGAAAATGTGCTGGCTGTTGCAGTCGGAAGGAAGGAGCTGAGGTGGTTCGGGACCGATAAGGGAATTTCCGCATTTAAAAACAGGAAATGGCTGACCAACAGTTATACCAGAAAATACCCCGAGGGCCTGTTCCAGGATTTTCCTATCACATCGATGGCAACCAGCATCGATGGCGATTCACTTTACATAGGTACACGTGGGGGAGGTGTTCTGAGAGTTTACAGGAATGACGTCGATGCAGTATCAGGGGCTTCAGAATATTCAGCCTGGGGACCTATAAATATGCCTTCTGACAATGTGTACAGTATTCACGTCTCACCTGATGGTACACAATGGATCGGTACGGATAAGGGTGTGGCAATACATACCGGCTATAAAACTCTTGAGGGCTGGAGAGTTATTACCACGGCTGAAGGGTTAGCCGATAATTTTGTCCAGGCAATAGATTCTGACGCTGAAGGAAATATATACATTGGGACAAAAAACGGTTTATCTGTGTTTAACGGATCTGAATGGACCTCATTCAGGGTTGAGAACGGACTGGGGAGCAACAATATTCTGACAATAACAGTAGATAAAAAAGGTGTTGTCTGGCTGGGAACCGATAACGGGGTAACCAGTCTTAAAGATGGCAAATTCACCAGATATATGTAGAGTATTTAAAGCATTTACCCCGATTACACTAATATCTGAACCTGCTTAAAATAAATTCTTTTTATCCGGTCTGAGTGTAACTACTGCATCACCCCTTCGATAGCAGGTGCGTTGTTCCGGGAGAACCTGCCGTCGTTGATATCAACAAGGACCTTGTTATTATCTTCAAAGTGGAATGTAAATTGTCTTGTATGCATACAGTCGATAAAACGTAATGTGAGTTCAAGTGACTGGTCATCGTTCCATTTATAGGCGCCTGCGATCTTAAATGGCGGCAATCCGTCCAGATTTCCCTTTGCACGGGTAAACAAATTGGGTCCATGCATTGTGGTTTCTCCGGGCTGCCATGCTCCTGAAGCATAAGACAAATCATATGAAGTTGTATCTGTAGTAATATTGAGTAAGCATAGCTTATCCCTGAATTGAAGAGACATGGTTCGGATTTGCATCTGATTCTCATTAAGACCGATAGTTTTACCCGAGATCTTTGAGATCATTGCTTCATTATCGCTTTTTGCAGGAACCGCAAGGGCAAGAGAAGCTAATCTTTGCCACAATACGGCAGCAGACTGCTCATCTACAGGCAACCTGTCATCACTGATCCCCGGATACAAATACTTCCATACCATATCGAGCTCACCCCACATATCTGAAGATTCTGCAGTAAACACCACTTTTGCATCTTTATCGGATCCCACCACCCTTCAGCTATAACCTTGCCGTGCC
This sequence comes from Bacteroidales bacterium, assembly GCA_049691735.1. Taxonomy (GTDB): domain Bacteria; phylum Bacteroidota; class Bacteroidia; order Bacteroidales; family VadinHA17; genus LD21. The sequence goes on along the minus strand of JBAVOD010000121.1, from coordinate 319 downwards.
TGAGAAACATAAAACTATGAAACTCGGTTCTTTTGTTTGTTGCGGCCGAGTCGAGGAAAGTGATTATAGCTTTTGATGATACACCTTCAGCTTCAGGGGTACTCCTGGGAAGCGATTTGTTCCCCTGTTTGCCGGAGCAGGAAATTATGAGCAGGCAGAGGAGTATTAATACAAAGGATGGTCTTTTAGAAATTTTCCCCATTGGGCAAAGAATTAATATGTCATTTAAAACAAAATGAAATTTTATAAAAATAGAGTTTATTTACTTAAACTGATAAATTCATCGGCAAGGATGCGATTTCTGCCGGTATTTTTTAAA
>JBAVOD010000120.1:0-2299 GCA_049691735.1 Bacteroidales bacterium | reverse complement strand
GGGAACAACATTTATTTGATAAAAATCAATTAGCTCCTGCGATAAATCACAAGTAGAATCTGTAACAAGCGCAATATTCCATTTTCTTTTAATAGCTGCTTCCTGTTGTCGGATCATATCCTCCACTTTTTGGAAGCTGATGGTTCCCAAGTCATTCAACCGATGAAATAGTTCTGCCGGATTGTTCGTATGAAGGTGAATGCGGCAGACGTTTTTCGATCCGGCAATCACAACCGAATCGCCGCTTTCGCATAAGATATTCTGTAGGTCCCTTTTACTGATTATTACATTCTTTATTATCGCTTCTGTGCAATATCGATGAATAATTTCTTCGCTGGTTAGCTCTTCTGAATGAATAATCGAAATGTTTTCCTGTGAATCAACTTCCAGGTTACGGATATTTCTATTCTTTATAAAATCAATAATGCCTTTAATAAATAGAACAAATCCTTTTGCTCCGGCATCAACAAAACCAGATTTGTTTAATGGACTCAACTTCAAAGTAGTCTCTCTCAATGATTTTTCTAAAACTGCATAAGAATCAATTATTACATTTTCAAAATCGCGAATAGCTTCTTTTTTACTGTAAATAAAGTCTGACCACTCTTTAATAACCGTTAACATTGTCCCTTCAACAGGGTTGGCGATGGCTTCATACATGTAAGGGATCGATTTTTTTAAACTTTCTGCAAATTCGGGAAGGGTAACAATTGGTTTGCTTAAGGTTTCACGACTTAAGCCGTACAAAAACTGAGCGAAAATTACTCCCGAATTACCTCTGGCTCCCATTAATGCTGCATCTGCAATATTATTTACAGTTGTTTTGTAAGATTTATGAGGTTTGATATTGTCGATTACAGAACGAATTGTGGAAGCCAGGTTTGTACCGGTGTCTTTGTCATTTACCGGGAAAATATTAATTCTGTTTATTTCTGCCTGATTTTGCAGTATTTGAATTCCACCAGCAATAAAGGCATAGTAAAGAAATTTTCCATTGATAAAAGAGGCTTCACTTTTATACATTTTTGCTATTAATTAAGCCATTTAACCGGGTGAAAACCAGAAAAACTAACTATTGCAGAAAGTAACCTGAATATTTGTTAAACTATTTTATTCATTCAACTATTAGCTGGCATATTATAATCCCATAAATGTAACCAGTTTTATCCAGTACAGCAAAAAGGAAAGACCAAACTCATTGCCATTTTGATCTTTAAGGGTAAAAGCGGAAATTGTATCTCCGCCTGGATTTATTCATATTAATACTAACCTGTGTCGCCAAATTTGTTTAAATTTATTGAAGCGTGAATCTCTAAATATTAATGCAATGTTTATAAAACTGTTTTTTATTTCGTTACCAGTCTTTTTTGTAATTGATATGGTTTGGCTGGTACTTGTGGCAAAAAAGTTCTACCAGAGTCAAATTGGGTTTTTGATGAAACCAGATATTAATTGGCTCGCTGCAATCATTTTCTATTTATTATTTATTATCGGATTGGTAATATTTGTTATTTCACCGGCTGTTGAAAAGCATTCATGGGTTTATGCACTTATATTTGGGGCATTATTTGGTCTGATAACCTATGCTACTTACGATTTAACGAATCTGGCCACTTTGAAGGATTGGCCTTTATTAGTTACGGTTGTTGATTTAATCTGGGGAACTGTGCTGGCAGCCTCCATTTCCTGTATAACATATTTTATTCAGAGTAAAATATAGAATAACTGGAAGCTATTTATCAGCAAGAATCAATTTCTTATTGATCGATGATACCTGCTTAAAAATTTACACAATTTGTTACATAGTTGCTATGTATCGCTCTTTTTCCGGAGATTACTCAAACCTGGCCCTGGAATTATCATTTATACCTGGATGGCGAACGGATTGCTATAATACATTTTTCTTATCATTATACTTTCAATGCCAAAAGTGAACTGGTTTAGTATCACGGACATACATTCAGGCCATGATTTTTTTCCATTCAGGCCTGTCAAATGTAACTGTGAACACGGTGGAACAACCGCTTGATATATCGAACCCTGATAACAAAATCCTTCTTAGTTTGTATCTGACAATGCCAGAGGTAGAAAACGATAAGATTGCCGTGAGGAAATAATAAGTTTTAAGTTAGCACTATTGAAAATAAATTATCAGCAACCCATAGCTAATTTATGAAGAATCCGGAAAATATGAAAGTGTTAGAAGTGTGAGTGTGAGAGTGAGTCTTGAGGAAAAAGAGATGAGAGTGTTCGTTCGAGCTACTCGCTCTCACTCTCACTCTCACTCTTACTCTTACTC
>JBAVOD010000119.1:0-4970 GCA_049691735.1 Bacteroidales bacterium | reverse complement strand
TTAATATCTAGTTATATAACTAGTCACAAATATAAAATAAAAATTGCACCCGTAGCTGTCGAGATGCAATTTTTTACAAAAAACTTTTTATTTTATCTAGTTAAGTGCCAAACACAAGTCCTCCCCTTTCAGGGGAGGTGCCCGCCGCAGAAGGGCAGAGGGGTTGCTGATCCCTTCAACAACCCTATTTCTATAACCAGTACCTCCGGCCCTAGAACAGATAATTCAAACCAAACGAGAAACCGATATTCCCGTCCTGCGGGTTGATTGCTTTCCCGATGTCGATTGCCACAACAAAGTTCTCGCCCCAAACGGGCATAATGCTGATGCCAATATCGTGGTGAAGTTTTTCTGCCCCGGGATTAAAAAAATCGCCGAAAGTATAATCCTTCATGGAGGTGCTGAATCTTGTCGCGAGGTCAGACGGCAGGGGAATTTTCCTGGTGATCATTCCGGCATCATAGAACAGGTTGAGTCCCAGGTAACTGTCACGTTTCATCAGCCTGAAATGCAGAGGCTTCCAGCGAAGTTCAAAGTTGCCGAGGATAAAGCCATCGCCTATTATCCTGTTCTTAAGGATCCCTCTCATGGTGCTCACACCGCCGAGTCCTTCATTCGAGTAACCTGTAAGCCTGTAAGTCATGATCTGCGACTGGTAAAAGAAAGGCACAGTACCGCCGATAGTCGTCTGATAGATCAGCCTGTAAGCGAACGACAGATTATTTTCAACCAGTGGAAAATATTGCCTGTGAGTGATATTCAACTTTGAAAATACCCAGTTGTTACCAAGAAATCCTGGCGATACCTCAATGCCAACTTCTGTCCATATGCCCTTCATCGGGTTTGATCGGTTATCCCTGCTGTCCCATACCAGCCCTGCTTTTACAGTGTTAACCCAGCCTCCTTCAGCCTCCTTCTGCGATATAATCTTAAGCGAGTCGCGATAGAGCTCGAAAAGCCCCGGCTGCTCGGTAAGTGACGGGATCTGATCATCTTTTCTGCCTTTATTGAATTTATCAATATTAACTGAGCCGACAGAGAAATTCTGTAATGCAAAACCGGCGTTCCATTTCAGGTGGTCTCCCCAGAGTTTGCCTATAAAATCATTCTTGAACCTGAACTGATTCCGTTCCAGACGATAGAACATTGCTGATTTGTAGGCTGGAGAATCGCTGTCTGTCCAGTCTTTATTGTAAACCGATTCATAACCGTTAAACCCGTAGAATTGATTTGCCCTGTCGGGAAGATAACTCAGGTCAGAGATCCACTCAATACCTGGAATAATGTGGTTTGATTCAAACATAAACCTGTATACTCCGCTCCCTTTGGTATAGCGCGAAACCTCTGTATAGGTATGGTCATAAAATTCAGGATAAATGCCCGGATTACCATAATTGAACAAATCGAAGAGTATACCATACTGCAAACCCAGATTGGAATCATAGGAAACAGCAGGAAGCGCTCCCCCGAAAGTCCAACCTGTCTTTGCATTCTTTTCCTGGCCCTGTGCATGTAATGCAAATAGTACTGCAATAAGGATAATAGAAACTTTTTTCATTAGTTATGGTTTGGTTAACAGCACTAAAGATAAATAAAAGGGGAAATCACCAACTGTTTTTTTAACATTTGCTACCTTAGGCTTCTCATTTTAGGTCTATATACTTATATGAGGCTGCTGATTAAGAACATAAAGGAACTGGTCCAGGTCGAAAATGAACCGGCAAAGATGGTTTGCGGCCGGGAAATGAAATTCATTGATTCGATAAACGATGCTTATCTTGTAATCGAAGAGGGGATTATTTATGACTTCGGGAAAATGGCAGATCTGCCATCATACCTTGAATCGGGCGTTGCCGGAAACAAAGAAAAAAGTGGGAATTCAGAAGTAATCGATGCGACCGGGAAATTTGTCTTCCCTTCATTCTGCGATCCACATACGCATCTAGTCTTTGCAGGCAGCCGCGAACATGAATTCACCGATAAAATAAACGGATTGCCATACGAAGAAATCGCAAGGCGCGGAGGGGGTATACTGAATTCAGCACGGAAGCTTCACGAAACCTCTGAAGATGAATTATTCAGACAGTCAATGGTCAGGGTAAATGAAATAATTTCACAGGGTACGGGAGCAGCGGAGATCAAAAGCGGCTATGGGCTGAATACAGCAGATGAGTTGAAGATGCTCAGGGTAATTGACAGGATAAGAAGATCTTCGCCACTTGAGGTAAGATCGACGTTTCTGGGTGCTCATGCGTTACCGGCTGAATTCAGCAACAACAGGGAGGGTTACATTGACCTTATCATTAACGAGATGATCCCTCTTGTTGCAGCCGGGGAGCTTGCCGATTTCATTGATGTATTCTGTGATAAGGGGTTTTTTACAGAAGATGAAACTGAAAGGATACTGATGGCAGGGATCAAGTACGGACTTATTCCCAGGCTCCATGCAAACCAGCTCGACTTTTCGGGCGGAGTTCAGGTTGCTGTAAAATATAATGCCCTTTCGGCCGACCATCTTGAACACACCGGTGAAGAAGAGATCAGGGCCCTTCTATCCTCTGAAACCGTGCCGGTGCTTCTTCCGGGTTCTTCCTTTTTCCTTGGGATGCCCGATCCACCTGCACGAAAAATGATAGATTCAGGTCTTCCCGTTGCCCTTGCTTCGGACTATAACCCGGGCTCTTCACCGTCGGGCAATATGAAGCTTGTGATGTCGCTTGCATGCATCAGGCTTAAAATGATGCCGGCCGAAGCATTGAATGCTGCAACGATCAATGCTGCCTGCGCAATGGGATTGTCTGACACTCATGGATCAATAGCAAGGGGAAAGGCGGGCAATGTTTTTATTACAAGTGAGATACCTTCACTTGATTATTTTCCGTATGCCTTTGGAAGTGATCTTATTGATAAAGTGATACTGAGAGGCAAATTAATTAATAAATAGCTCCCCGGCCCGGCAGAAGCAGGTGCTGGTCCGCAGGGGTGTAATGTAAAAACAGGTTGAATGGATAGGAAGATCATAGAATGCGTCCCGAATTTCAGCGAAGGCAGGGACATGTCGGTTATAAAGCAGATCACCGATGAGATAAAGGTAGTAGAAGGCGTGAAATTGCTTGATGTTGATCCCGGCAAGGATACAAACCGTACTGTCGTAACCTTTGCAGGAGCTCCTGAGCCTGTAACCGAAGCTGCATTCCGTGCAGCCCGGAAGGCATCTGAACTGATCGACATGTCGAAGCATCACGGTGAACATCCGAGGATGGGAGCAACAGATGTATGTCCTCTCGTACCCATTTCGGGAATTACTATGGAGGAGACCGTCGAATATGCCCGCACTCTTGCAAAAAAAATAGGGGAGGAGCTCTCAATTCCGGTTTACTGCTACGAGAACGCTGCTTTCAGCGAGATCCGGAGAAACCTTGCAAATTGCAGGGCAGGCGAATATGAAGGCCTGAGGAAAAAACTTGAAGACCCTGAGTGGCAGCCTGATTTTGGTCCTGCAGTATTTAACGAACGATCAGGAGCGACAGCAGTAGGGGCGAGAGATTTCCTTGTAGCGTTCAATGTTGACCTGAATACAACATCAACCAGGCGGGCAAACGCAATAGCATTCGATGTCCGTGAAAAAGGCAGAGATGAAAGAAATGAGAATGGTGAAATGATAAGCGTACCCGGTACACTTAAAAGCGTCAAGGCTATAGGCTGGTTTATAAAAGAATATGGCATAGCTCAGATATCGATGAATCTCACAAACATCTCGGTCACTCCGGTTCATATTGCATTCGATGAGGTTTGCAGAAAGGCTGATGCCCGCGGGGTCAGGGTGACCGGCTCGGAGCTTGTCGGCCTCATACCCCTGAAAGCGATGCTTGAGGCCGGTCGCTACTTCCTGAAGAAGCAGCAGCGTTCAACCGGGGTATCAGATGAGGAGCTGATAAAAATTGCAGTACGCTCGATGGGTATGAACGATATTCATCCCTTCAGGCCGGAAGAAAAAATTATTGAGTACGTTATGGAAGAAAAAGGCAGGCAGAAGCTTACGGATCTCAGCCTGAGATCGTTCATGAATGAAGCCGCATCAGAATCGCCGGCACCCGGGGGAGGCTCGGTTGCTTCATATATGGGAGCCCTCGGTGTTGCGCTCGGGACGATGGCTGCAAACATTTAGGCACATAAGCGGGGCTGGGACGACCGTTGGAAGGAATTTTCGGACTGGGCTGAAAAAGGTAAGTCAATACAGGTCAGGCTGCTTCAGCTTGTTAATGAGGACACGGAAGCATTTAACGGTATTATGAATGCTTTTGCGCTGCCCAAAAAGTCGGAGGAAGAAAAGAAAACGCGTGATGCTTCAATTCAGGAGGCTACAAGAATTGCAGCCCGGGTGCCGCTGGAGGTCATGGAAACAGCATTTTCTGGTTTTGAAGTGCTTGCCGCGATGGCAGAAAAAGGTAATCCAAATTCTGTTTCCGATGCTGCGGTAGGCGTACTTGCTGTCCGTTCCTGCATCAGGGGCGCCTTCCTGAATGTAAAAATAAATGCTGCCGGGATCAGGGACCGGCAATTTGTCGTTGGATTGCTGAACCGGGGCAGTGCAATTGAATCCGAAGCGGCAAAACAGGAAGAAGTCATTCTTTCCAGAGTTACAGATATTATTAAAAACCTGGCAAAGGACTAAAGAAGTCTGAAGTCTGAAGTCCGAAGTCTGAAGTCTGAAGTCCGAAGCCGGAAGCCGGAACCAAGAATGCCGCATGCCGCCCCCCGCTCTAATTATTTTAGTTTTCCGCCGATTGTCCAATCATGCTGCCGAACCTGTTATTTAACATTAGTTTGAATATCATTTTAGCCCGATCGAATTCATAAAATCAGGATTGTGCCTTTTTTTATCATTTAAATAACATGTGAATTTTCATACTATTTGATTGACAGGAAGCAATCTGGACGGCTTACGAGAGATTGCAAGTTCAAATATT
>JBAVOD010000118.1:0-3416 GCA_049691735.1 Bacteroidales bacterium | reverse complement strand
GATGGGATGGGTACCTGTACGGTGGTCCTGCATTTGGCTGGCCGGATGATTACCAGAACTACAACTGGGGGCCGGATATTAACTTCGGGGGAGATGATGAAGGAGATGACGAGCGTTAAAAGACCCGTTTCAGCGCGCACCAGGGCAGCAACAATAAGTCCGGGACATTTACCGAGTCAGGGTTACGGTTTTTTCCATCTCCGGCAGGTAGTTCATTTCTTTCTGAAGGTCCTGACAGACATAATCATCAAATAGATTTGGATTTTTTGAACTTCATTGAATTTATAGAATTTAACAGAGTTTCTTTTTGCTCATCTGAGATATAGGATATTATCACGTTCAAGCTGAATCCTTTCAGTACAGTTGAATAATACACCTGCTTAATATTAAGTCCCATATAGTTTAATTTGGCATCCATTTTATAAAATTCAATCTCATTTATCTTTTCATTCTCAAATTTTTCTGAGAGATAGTCATATTTAAATTGTCCTTGCTCAATCATTCTTCTGGCCTGAAATAAATAATCACTTCCATTTTTAATCCCTGGTGCATATTTTACACTTTCAGCAACAATCATGATATTAGGATTATACTCAACTGCTGAACCTAATTCAAATTGAAATACTGCTAATAAATTCGCTGTATTTATCTCGGAGGCTTTTATTGCAGCTTTCATATTTTCATCATCACCGGCAACCAGTTTTTTGCCTGTATTTGCAATATTCTCAGTCTGTTCTTTTGATTGCACTACCCAATTTACTGGCAATTTAATGTTAAAGTCAAAATAATCATTTTGATAGATTCCGTTTTCTACATGTCCATAATCAAAATTATCAGGTTGGCTATTACTTTTACGACTTGATGTCAGAATGATTATAAGAATAAGTCCGATAATTTTACTTGAATTTTTCATATTCTGATTTTAATTGATGAGTTTCCTGAATTTACAATGTCTCCAATAATTTTTGTCTGCTAAAAAGTGTTTTAAACACAGTCTTATTATATCACATAACCTGCCACAGCTGTAGTTATTGTTCATCCGGGTGCTTTTCATTCCTAAGGCAATCAGTTTTTATTCTTTCATTTTCACAATCCATCCGCAAAATTCAACAACTCGTCGTTTTAAATTATGATAAAGTCTTGATATGAAGAATCTTTGTCAGGATATTAAATCAAAAAACAATTAAAATTATGAAAACAATAGTCTTAATTTTTATGATTTCCAGCCTGACAGCAGGTCTTAGTTTCAGGATAGTAAAAGAGGAATAATAAAAAAAGATATATGATTGATGTTTCAAACCTTAAAAAGTCGTTCGATACGATTGAAGCCTTGAAGGGTATTTCATTCAACATTCCGCAGGGAGAATGTTATGGATTGCTGGGGCCGAATGGTGCAGGTAAAACAACCACGATCTCCATCCTAAGCACAATAATTAAGCAGGATGAAGGAGTGGTAAACATCGCCGGGTATGATCTTAAGAAAAATCAGTTGGATTGTAAAAAGAACATTGGAGTAGTTACCCAGGAAGTAGCGCTTTATAATGAGTTCTCGGCGTATGATAACTTATTATTTTGGGGAGGCATGTATAAAATTCGGGGAAAAGAATTGAAAGAGCGTATTGATGGAACCTTAGACCTGCTTGGATTGACAGACCGGAAGAATGATAAAGTGAAAACCTATTCCGGTGGTATGAAACGCAGGATTAATATTGGTACAGCTTTACTGCACAGGCCTAAGATACTTTTTATGGATGAACCCACGGTGGGAATTGATCCCCAAAGCCGGAACCTGATTTTTGAAGTTGTGAAGAAGCTGCACAAAGAGGGAACAACAATCATTTATACCACACATTATATGGAGGAAGCTGAACGTTTGTGCAATCGTATCGGAATTATGGACAATGGAGAAATCATTGCACAGGGAACCCTGAATGAACTAAAGACTTTGGGATCGATGAAAGAATCTGTTGTGATTTCTTTTACAAATCTTACAGAAAAACATTACGATAGGATAGAAAAAGGATGGAAAGACTTGCAACACTTTGATAATGCAATACATTTTTATTCAATGAATATTCAGGGTGATTTATCAAAGATCATTATAATGTGCAATGAGTTTGGATTGCTAATCCGGAATATTGATATCCAAAAGATTAACCTTGAAACTGTATTTTTAAGTCTGACCGGCAAAAAACTCAGAGACAAATGATAAAACTTGTAAAGAAAGATCTGAAATTGTTCTTCGGTAATAAGCAGGACATGTTGCTGACTTTTGCATTGCCAATCATATTTATAACTCTTTTTGCATATATTTTCAGAGAAACGAATAATTCTGAAGAAGGCGATTTAGTCAGTCTCGTTCACGCGGTGGCAGGTACATCAGTATTTATGCTGTTATTTTCAGTTGCAGGCATAGGTGGAAGTCTTATAGATGAAAAGCAGGAAGGCATATTAAAGAAGTTGCTTTGCTCACCGATATCTCCTGATTCTATCCTCTTTGGAAAATTGGTTTTTGCAAATATCATTTCCATTATTCAGCTGATCATCATGTTTATTTACGGCTGGCTGGTTTTTGGCTTAGACATTATGCATCATCTCCCTTCTCTTATACTTATGATTTTTGTAATAGCCTTTGCCTGTTCCGGTTTTGGAGTAGTTCTTGCCTCCTTTGCTAAAACACGCCAACAAGTGCAGGGATATTCAAGCATAATTGTACTTGTTATGAGTGGTTTAGGAGGTAGTATGATCCCTTTATTTGTTATGCCTGAGATTATGCAAAAGATTGCTGTTTTTACGGTTAATTATTGGGGGATACAGGGGATTTATGACATCTTCTGGAAGCTTGTTCCGTTAACAGATATTACATTCTTATCAAGAGTATTTGTTTTACTATGCATCGGATTTTTCTTAAATTTCATTGCTCTTCTGATGTTCAGGAGGAATATTTAAAGATTGTTTAGATGGTCAGTAAAGTAAGGGAAGAGCGCACAAGGCGCAAAAAGTGGATCCTTATATGGATAATATTTATTATTGTTCTCCCTCCCATTATAGGATATTTATTTCAGGGTCCCAAAATATTTTCCTCAATTTCCTATTATTTTACTTATACTTCAATTGGATATGCATACGGTATCCTCTTTGCATCAGGCAATTCATTAATTGGAAAATATTTCAAAAAACTTGACTGGTCCAAAAATCCAAAAAGGATAAATCTGATCACCTTTATGGTATTTATGGGTTATGGGATCACAATGGGCATCATGATACCTTACATAATCGACCGTTTTTTGTGGGGGATGTCGGGAAAGGAAGTTTTTTATGATGTATCGGCAAAGGCTTTTATCACTACAGTTATAAGTCTGATTGTGTTTTATTTTTATAACACAACACTTATTTCAAATAACTGGATCAAGTCC
>JBAVOD010000117.1:0-8663 GCA_049691735.1 Bacteroidales bacterium | reverse complement strand
CTTCTCCACCGCTTCGAGATTGGGGTATACTTCGGCGTTGAGAAAATCCTTGCATGTCTGTGAGATCATTACCTGTTCCTCGTTGAATTCTTCCGGAATGAAAGTATCATGGGGTTCAATCTCGCTGACCAGGAATTCTCCGCTTTTCAAAAGTTTTCTGGTTTCCATTGTCAATAGTTAATATCTGATTATCTATATTCCGACCGATTGTGCCACAAGCTCGGCAATGTCAAGATTCCTGACATCTTCCTCCCTGTTCCTGTACTTTATACCGTCGGTGATCATCGTCATGCAGAACGGACATGCCGTGGCAATGACCTGTGCACCTGTACTGAGCGCTTCTTCTGTTCTTTCTATGAATATCTCCCTGTTACCTTTTTCAGCTTCCTTGAACATCTGGGCGCCCCCGGCACCACAGCAAAGTGCAAAGCTCTTGTGCCTCTTCATCTCGGTATAATTCCCGGCGATCTCATGAAGGATCGATCGCGGCTCATTATAAATATTATTTGCCCTTCCAAGATAACACGGGTCGTGGAACGTAACGGTAGTCTCCCTGACCGATCCGTCCAACGGGCGCAGCTTTCCCTCCTTCATGTATTTTTCGATGAACTGCAGATAGCTTATAACCTCATAGTTACCCCCCAGATCAGGATATTCATTTTTTAAGGTGTTGAAACAATGAGGGCATGTTGTGATTATTTTGCTGACATCATAAGCCTTCAGGGTACCGATTAACTGCAGCGCCTGCATCTGAAAAAGCATTTCATTTCCGGCACGCCTTGCCGGATCGCCGGTGCAGGTCTCTTCTTTTCCCAGAACAGCATAGCTGATATTCAGCTTGTTAAGGATGCCGGCGAATGCTCTCACAACTTTTTTGTACCTGTCGTCGAAGGCTCCCGCGCACCCCACCCAGAACAGGTATTCAGGCTTTTCCCCCCTGGCTGAAAGCTCGCTGATCACAGGTACATCAAACTGCAGATCATTTGTCCAGTTCAGCCTGTCTTCAGGCGAATACTGCCAGGGCGCACCGTTATTTTCAATGTTACTGAACACACCCTTCAGTTCTCCGGGTGCTGAAGCTTCCTCAAGCACGAGGTACCTGCGCATGTCGACTATCAGCGAGGGCTGATTAATATTTACCGGGCACTCCTGTGCACATGCATTGCAGGTTGTGCATGCCCAGAGCTCTTCCTCTGAAATGTAATCTCTCAGCAGTGCGCGGCTATCATTATAATCCCTTCCGTTCTTAACCAACAGGGGGCCCTTTTCCCGCATCCTCGCACGGAGATCCATCATTATCTTTCGCGGGGAGAGCTTTTTCCCCGTAATGTTTGCCGGGCACACAGATGTGCACCTGCCGCATTCAGTGCATGAAAGGGAATCGAAATAGTTTTTCCAGGTCACGTCTTCCGCATCCTTCACCCCGAATCTTTCGACAGGAGTATCAGGGGGTGCCGCTTCAAAAGCCTTCTCAGGATCCATCATCAGCTTTACCTCCCTGGTAATACTTTCCATGCTTGTCAGTTTGCCGAGCGGTTCAAGCCTCGAGAGGAAGACATTCGGCACTGACATGAACACGTGGAAATGCTTTGAGTATGGCAATATATTGGCAAATACGAAAATCGTAAGAATGTGTGTCCACCAGCTTGCCTGGTACAATATTCGGAAATGGTCCGCCGACTGGTCCGGAAGGATCCCGGCCAGAAAACTGCTTACCGGATAAACACCTGAAATCTCTTCTCCCGATCGTGCCCTGTACCCGACATATCCTGTGTTCATTGCCAGAAGAGAGACCATTAAAAGAAGTATCAATGATAATGCGACTGCAGCGTCGACATGCGATCGTTCCTTCATCTCGATGCCCCCGAATCGCTTTATGTGCATGAAGCTCCTCCTGAAGAGGAAAACAACTATCGCTACCAGTACCACAAGGCCAAACATATCACCTGATGCGGTGATCACATCGTACACCGGACCGAGTACGTGCAGAACCTTCTCACTTCCGGTAAGTCCGTCAATTATCATTTCAATACTTCCCAGGAGAATGACACAGAAACCCCAGAATACCAGAGCATGAAGTGATCCGATAACGGGCCTGCGGAATATCTTGGTCTGACCGAAGGCAACCTTCATCATCAGCCCGAATCGCTTTCCAATATCCTTTATGGGATAGGAGGGGCGTGTGAAACGGAAAATCCTCAGCAAACGGAAAACTGTGAATGCAAAAACCGAAATGGTTATCAGAAGAGTTATCGTGAATATTATCTGTCGCGTCATATCAGAATTCAGTCGGTTGTCAGAGCCTGAAATTTTTTCTCATCCCATTCCCTGAACAGGCCCATTAAATATCGGTCTATTTCTTTATGCCCTTTACGGCCTCGACAAGCTTCGGCAGTACCTTCATGGCATCGCCAACTATTCCATACTGTGCAGCTTCAAAGATTGGCGCATCCTTGTCGGTATTGATCGCTACTATGTATTTGGATGAACTTACACCCGCAAGATGCTGTGTAGCGCCTGATATCCCCACTGCAATATAGAGGTTCGGAGCAATGATCTTTCCGGTCTGCCCTGTATGTTCTTCATGGGGCCTCCATCCTTCATCGGAAACAGGCCGCGAGCAGGCAGTTGCGCCTCCGAGGAGCGATGCAAGCTCAACAAGCGGCCCCCAGTTGTCGGGAGATTTCATGCCCCGTCCGCCCGAAACCACAATGTCAGCATCGGTCAGGACAAGCTTCCCTTCCTGCTTTATCCTGTCAGATACTTTTGTGGCACCTGATTGCGGTCCGGAATCCTGCCTGATTATTTCGAACTCAGAACCGGTATTCCTTTCTGTTATTTCGAATGAGTTCTGCGACAGGGTGAGGATCTTTACATCCGACCTTATTACCATATGGGCGAATGCATTTCCTGAAAAAGCCCTCTTGTAAACTGTGAACGGATCAAGGCTCAGAGGGAGCCTGCTTATTCCAGATCCTATCCCTGCTTTAAGCCTGACAGCTATCCGGGGGGCAAGGGCTTTACCTGAAATATTATTTGACAGGATCAGCACCTTTGTGCCCTGCTTTGCCGCAACATCAGATATAATCGCGGCATACATTTGGTTATCAAGGACCGAAAGCTGTTCTCCGGTCACATTGATGATCCTTGCGGCACCATATTTCCCAAGTTTATTCAGCTCATCAGCTCCGGCATTCCCGATGGTCAGGGCGGTTACCGTCGATTTCATCATATCAGCAACCGCTGCGGCATACGAGATCAGCTCGAAAGTCAGCTTCTTGAATTTCCCGTCCCAATTTTCGGTATAGACTAATACAGACATTTTTCCTGCTGGTTAATATAAAATTTCTTCTAACTATTTAACTTCCACTTCGGATATCGATCCTGATACATTTTGATATCATTTTGATATCAACCGGCACCCCGCACAACCCGCTTCATATCACCTTCGCTTCATTCTGAAGAAGATCGATCAGCAGCGCGGGATTTTCCGGATCAATGAACCTGCAGGCAGACCGCGGAAGGGGTTTTTCGAAGGAGGTGATCTCAGTGAGCTTTTCGGCAGCGACAGGTTCGAAGATCCTGATCTGCTTTGTCCTGGCCATCATAATACCTCGCATGGCCGCTATCCTGGGCTCTTTTGCGATCCCTTTCTGCACGACTGCAACAAACGGTAAGGGTATGGTAACAACCTCCCTGCCGCCATCAATCTCTCTTGTGATCACCGGCTGACCGTTCTCGATCGTGAGACCGGATACGGACGATACCGAGGGGATCCCGAGGAATTCCGATATCATGCCTCCGACAACCGAACCGTTATAATCGCTCGATTCAATCCCGCACATAACAATGTCGAACTGTTCGTTCCTGATAATACCGGCAAGCTGTGCTGCCACAAAATATGAGTCGGATGAGTCCGAATTTACACGAATTGCGTTGTCAGCCCCTATTGCCAGAGCTTTTCTGATCGTCGGCTCTGATGATGACAGTCCGACATGGGCCACAGTAACGGATGTGACTCCGTTTGACGGATCATCTTTCAGTTCAAGGGCCCTTGTAAGGGATAATTCATCCCATGGGTTGATAACCCATTGGATGCCTGTGGTATCTATAGCTTTATCGCCCTCCACAAATCTGATCCTGGTTGTGGTGTCAGGGACATTGCTTATACAGACCAGAATTTTCATCAGCAACTGAATTTTAATTATTTAAAATCGAAATTTGTCCTGTTTACGATCACTAATGGTTATCCTCAGAGGCGGCAAATATAATAATTAAAGCTTCATAATCAAATCGGTGCTAAACCTATTATTTGTCATATTCGAATCTGATATAAACCATAATAGCTTATGTTTCTGCCTATTGCATAGGCCGGAAAACATGCCTTGAAATGATAGTCGAAATAAGTCAGGAAAATTACAGGGCTGCCTCAAAAGGATTTTTTTGTGGCCACAAATATTAGGGTTAAATTCGCACCCCGAACGACCTGTCAACCCGATTGAGAGTGAACAATAAATTCAGGATTTACGGAGCTGTAGTGCTTGCGATGGTCTTCTGGGCCTTTTCCTTCATCTGGTATAAGATCGCGAATCAGTCGTTCCGTCCCATCACCATTGTCTTTATAAGGCTTGTCATCTCGGTAATCATCCTTCTTTCGTACCTGGCCATCAAGAAGAAGTTCGTGAAAATAAGGAAAAAGGACCGCAGGCTGTTCGTGATGCTTGCCCTTTTTGAACCATTCATATATTTCATCGGAGAAAGCTTCGGTCTGACATATGTTTCAGCAACAGTCGGTTCGGTGGTAATTTCGACAATTCCCGTTGTTGCCACTATCGGTGCCTGGTTAGTATTCAGGGAAAGGCTCAGGGTTATCAATTATGCGGGGATCATATTATCGTTTCTCGGGATACTCATATTCATTCTTAACAGGGACGGGTCCTTATCCTTCAGCACAAGAGGACTGCTGCTGCTGATACTTGCGGTCTTTTCGGCCGTAGGGTACAATCTCACCCTCAGCAGGCTTGTCGGATTATACAGCCCGGTGTTCATAGTGACTATCCAGAACCTTATCGGGGCAACACTTTTCCTGCCTCTGTTCCTGCTATTCGATCTCAGGGAGTTCGCAGGCAATCCCCTCCTTTTCCGATCCTTCATTCCCATCCTTGAGCTTGCTGTTTTTGCCTCCTGCGGAGCCTTCATCCTTTTTGCATTTTCGGTCAGGAATATCGGGATCACCAGGGCCAATGTCTTTACGAACTTCATCCCGGTTTTTACTGCAATCTTTTCATTCATCCTTATCGGCGACAAGCTGACATTTCAGAATATTGTAGGAATGATAGTTGTTCTCGCCGGGATATTCATGTCGCAGATCAACGGCCGCCCGAAGAAGACAGACGATGCACTGGTACTTACGGGGAAGACGGCATAATAGCAGGGAGCTGGGAGCTGGGGGCTGGGGGCAAGAAGCCAGCCTTCGCTGAAGCTACGGCTGGTAAAACAGGAAGCAGGCTTTGCCCACCGTAGCTTTAACGAAGGTGGGGGGCAAGAAGCTCAGGGCACAGAGCACAGAGCTTTTTCAAGGAAATTCATATCTTTACTCCGTAACCCCCGAGATGGCAAAACGAATCATTCTGATCGTGATATTCAGCACACTGGCGCTGTCGTCATATCCGCAGACGGGCGGCGACGACGTTTACGAATTCCTGAACCTGACGTACTCGGGACTGGTATCATCAGCCGGCGGATCGAATGTTTCGCTCACCGGACGCAACATCAATCTTTCGTGGTTTAATCCCTCCCTTCTCGACCGCTCCATGGACCACAGCCTTGCCCTTAACTATGTTAATTATTTCGCCGGCATCAATTACGGAATGGCGATGTATTCACATTCCCTTCCTTCGGATGCAAATATTGCCGGAGGGATTGTCTACCTCAATTACGGATCATTTACAGGCGCAGACGAATCGGGAAATATAACGGGATCCTTCAGCGCGTCGGAGTATGCCTTCTCATTCATCTACTCGCGCGAATTGGATTCGGCATTTGCGGTTGGTGTGAATATCAAACCGGTAGTGTCACATCTTGAAAAATATACTTCCCTTGGATTTGCATTTGATCTCGGAGTATCGTGGCACAACCGGTCAAACCTGCTTTCGGCCGGACTGGTAATCAGGAACATAGGTTACCAGATCACCAGATATGCCGGTGAACCGCGCCGCAATCCGCCATTTGAGATAGAGGCAGGTGCATCTGCCAGGTTGGCTCATGCCCCGCTTGGGTTCTCGCTTACATTAAGACATCTTGAAAAATTTGATCTTACCTATACCTACGACGAAACTACTGCCGGGGGCGAAATAAGAAAGGAGCCAGCTGAATTTTTTGAAAACCTGGCAAGGCATGTCATTCTCAGTGCAGAACTTATTCCCTATAAGAGTTTTTACCTGTCAGCCGGATATAATTATCAGCGAAGGAGCGAGCTCAGTACCGGAGCCGGAGCCGGTGGAGCAGGACTTTCCTGGGGCTTCGGGATCAATACCTCAGTCATCGATATCGAATTCGGAAGGGCATCTTATCACCTCGCAGGTTCCTCAAACAATATATCCCTGATCGTGCGTCCGTCGCTTTTGTACAAAAAGATGGCCCGTTGAAAAATAAGTTGGTTTTCCATCAGTATTTTATCAATTTTGCAGATAACTGACAGGTAATGGTTAAAAGGTTAATAATTGCCATTGATGGTTATTCATCGTGCGGCAAAAGCACTTTTGCAAAAGAAATTGCAAAGGACCTTAGTTATATATATATCGACAGCGGTGCAATGTACAGGGGTGTTACACTTTACTGCCTGAGGAACGGTTACATCGGCAACGGCTATATTGACCTGAGCAGGATTCTCGCTGATATTAAGGATATTCACATAGGTTTCGTTTATAATCCCGACCTGCTTGAGTATGAAACATTCCTGAACTCCGAAAACGTGGAAGCTGAGATCAGGGGAATTGAAGTCTCCTCGTACGTAAGCAGGATAAGCCAGATATCCGAAGTGCGCCGCCAGATGGTAGAGCTGCAGAGGCAGATCGGGGTATTCAAGGGAATAGTAATGGATGGAAGGGATATCGGAACCGTGGTCTTCCCCGACGCAGATCTCAAGATCTTCATGACAGCATCCGTTGACATACGTGCAAAAAGGAGATATGATGAGCTAAAGGCGAAGAACCTGAGGGTGGAGTACGAAGAAGTAAAAAGTAATATAATATCACGCGACATTGCCGATGAGAACAGGGACATCAGTCCGCTGAGAAGGGCTGACGATGCCCTCGTTCTTGACAACAGCAGGATGACTGTTCCCGAGCAGATGGTGTGGGTGAGAAAAATAATAGAAGGCTTGCTGAATGAACGTTGAAACTGATAAAAGATCAGGATTTTGCTTTGGGGTCCGGAATGCTGTTGAAATTGCAGAAAAAGCTCTTCTGAATGGTGAAAAGGTTTTCTCGCTGGGTCCGATAGTGCACAACGATAAGGAAGTTGAAAGACTTGCCTTACTGGGGCTCATTTCAGTTGATCATGAAAAGTTCCGTGAGCTAAAGGATTGCAACGTTCTTATCCGCGCACATGGAGAGCCCCCCGATACATACGAAACTGCTGCGAGGAACAACATAACCATTATCGAAGCAACCTGCCCCATCGTTAAAAAACTCCAGTCAAGGATCAGGGAATCATGGCTTAAGACAAGGGAGGACGGAGGACAGGTGGTCATTTTCGGGAAGCCGGGACATGCAGAGGTTGTCGGCCTCCTGGGCCAGACCAACGGAGAAGGGATCCTGATCTCCACACCTGACGATATCAGCCTGATAGATGTTACCCGTCCGGTTTATCTTTTCTCCCAGACCACAATGGGCCTGCAGGAATATGCAATGATCAGGAAGATGATCCACACAAAAATGAATCAATCGGGGATTATCGACCCCGAACACCAGTTTATCGTGAACAATACGATCTGCGGGCAGGTATCGAACCGGGAGCCGCACCTGAAGGCATTTGCCAGAAAGCACGATATAATAATATTCGTCAGCGGAAAGGAGAGCTCGAACGGTAAAATGCTTTATTCAGTCTGCAAAAGCGTTAACCCCGGGACCCACTTTGTTTCGTCTGCCGGAGAGATTGATAAATCGTGGTTCATTGGGAAGAGATCGGCAGGTGTATGCGGTGCCACTTCAACACCAAAATGGCTCATTGAAAATATAAGTGATTATATCTCTGACATCTGAGATTCAAATCCTTTGGGGAAGAGCGAACGTAATATTTTATAACTTTGGGGCTTTTTGATAACAGAAAAACTGGCAAATACATATGACCGAACCGAAAGTATATTTTACTGACCTGAGGACAAGATCCTCATTAAATCTTCTTAAAAAACTTGAAAACCTGGTCATTAAAGCCGGCTTTAATAAAATCGAGCTTGACCACAAGCTGGTTGCGATCAAGATCCATTTTGGCGAGCCTGGCAACCTCGCCTATCTGCGGCCGAACTTTGCCGCATCCATAGTTAAAATGCTCAAAGCAAGAGGTGCTGTCCCGTACCTTACCGACTGCAATACCCTGTACTCGGGAAGGCGCTCAAACGCTCCAACTCACCTTGAAGCAGCGTTTGAGAACGGATATAATCC
>JBAVOD010000116.1:0-1973 GCA_049691735.1 Bacteroidales bacterium | reverse complement strand
GTTCATCGCTCTGGTTGCATATGGGTGCCTGGGGACCCCGGCGCGTCAGTACTGATGATACTGCAATTGTTTCAGCCCCATTTAAAACGGTTAATAATGACTACAGCCTGCTTGATGCCAGTGATTTGGTGTTTATTGATGCTCCGGGAACAGGATTCAGCAGGATTATTGATAAAGAAATGGGCGGATCAGGGGATCCAAAAGAATTTTACGGATCTGATGAAGATGCAATGGCATTCGCGGATTTTATAACCCAATTTCTTAACACCTTCAATCTTTGGAATTCTCCCAAGTATCTTTTCGGCGAAAGCTATGGGACTTATCGTTCAGCAGCATTATCTTACATACTGGAGATGGGAAAAGGGGTTGGTCTTAATGGCGTGATCATGTTGTCACAAATACTAAGTTGGGATAATATTGCCGATCTCGCTCAGGCCAATCCGGGAATGGATCTGCCTTACCAACTGGCACTTCCAAGCCTTGCCGCAGCAGCATGGTATCATCATAAGCTGCCTGATCAACCGGAAAAACTGGATCCCCTACTCCGGGAAGTGGAAGAATTCTCTATGGGAGAATATGCCATGGCACTCAGCAAGGGTTCGACACTTGACTCTGCATCATCTGCGAAGATTTTACAACGTTTGCATAAGTATACCGGGCTCCCTGAGACTTACATCCGCAAGGCAAATTTTCGTATCAGCGGACCGCTCTTTGAACAGAACCTTCTGGCAAACAACTATAAAGTAGTAGGCCGGCTTGACACACGTTTCACTGGTTACAGCATGGATCCTTTAGGCAAACAACCCGATTTCGATCCGCTTGAAGCAGCAATATTTTCAGTATTCATTGCCTCTGCCAACAATTATATTCGTTCCACGCTCAGGTTTGGACAAGATATGACTTACCATCCCTTTGGCGAAGGAGTAGGCGGAAACTGGGATTTCAGACACAGGACACCGGGTATGCCTCATGAGATTGTCGGCAACGTAATGCCGGACCTTGCCAGAGCAATGAGTTACAACCCCCGCCTCAAAGTAATGCTGAACATGGGTTATTTTGATTTGGCAACCCCCTATTATGAAGGAATTTATGAAATGCAGCATTTACCAATGGATCCGGCACTCCAGAAAAACATTAGTTATGCTTTTTACAAATCGGGACATATGGTCTATCTAAATGTTCCCAGCTTAAAAGAGATGCATGATAATGTGGCAAAATTTATCGCTGACACCCATTGATATCCATATTACAGTGCCCTGAGCTTCTTTCCCCCCACCTTCGCTGAAGCTACGGCGGATAAAGCCTGCCTCTGTGCTCTCAAAAGCTTATATCGAGATTCTTTGAAGTCGCTGGCCTGATGTCTGTTCATAAAGCTGCCTGGCTACTTCAGCTTTGTCACGACTGAAAGAAGGATCCATGGAATTAGCTTTCATATACGAATCATATGCCATATCGTATTTCTTGATGTACATGTAGTAATCCCCCTTTGAGTCGTATACGTTAGGATTATCCGGTTCCAGCTCAATGTACTTGTCAAAGGCTTTTTCAGCATTGTCACTCTCATTCAGTGCCAGATATGCATACCCGAGCTGATTGTAAAAAGGTGCCGGATCGGGAGCGATCTTAATTGCCTGCTGTATGGTAGTGACCATGTCTGTCGAATCGCCTGCAAGTGATTGAAAATTGATCAGGTCGCTGTACGAATTGGGATCCTTCGGGTACATATCCACGAGCTTTTTCCCCACTTCCGTTACATCAAGGTGACCTTGGTTCACTGTGACCAGGGCATCCTTCAGCAGTTGCTCTGCGTTACTGAGCTTAGTCTTGCTGTTTATGGCGGCATCAGCGTACGTTTTAAAATTATCGGGGTCGCGGTTAAGCAGGTAATAAACTGCAAGCTGGTAATCAGCCATGAAAAAATCAGGGTCTTCAGCAAGAGCTTTTTTAAATGTATCAATGCCCTTGTCCAGTTT
>JBAVOD010000115.1:0-8925 GCA_049691735.1 Bacteroidales bacterium | reverse complement strand
GCTTTTATCTCTCCGAGCATCGCCAGGATCGATTTGTCCTGCCACGACAGTAATTGTGAAACATTTTCGAGTGCCTGCTTTATCTCCTCAGCGTGTGCCAGAAGTTCCTGTTCCTTTTCAAGTTCTTCCTGCTCACCAGCCTTAAGCTTTGCTTCAACAAGCTGGTTCAGCTGGAACTGATAGTATTCAAGGTCAGTTTTGTTCCTGTCAGCGATGGTTTTCAGATCCTCATATTCTTTTTTGAGCTTACCGAATTCATAATATGCTTTCCTGTAATTATTCCTGAGGCCGGTAGTTCCGGCAAAGGAATCTATTACGCTCAGCTGAAATGCGTTTTCATTCAGCATCAGCGACTGGTGCTGGGAATGGATGTCGATAAGCTTCTCACCCATTTCCTTCATAAGGTTGAGGGTAACAGGAGTATCATTTATGAAAGCCCTTGATTTTCCAGCCGGATTAATTTCCCTTCTCACAATTGCTATCGGCCCAAAGTCAAGGTCATTGTTTGTGAAAAAATTTTCAAGATCGTAGTTCCCGATCTTAAATGTTCCCTCAACTATGCATTTTTCGGTAGTATCCAGCAAAACTGATGAGTCGGCCCGTGAGCCCAGGATCAGAGAAAGTGCACCCAGGAGGATAGACTTTCCGGCTCCGGTCTCCCCCGTTATTATTGTCAGTCCGTCATCAAGGGAAAGATCGAGTTCCCTTATCAGTGCATAATTCCTGACCGAGAGTTTTGAAAGCATAAAATGGTATTAAGGCACCTGGGCGGTAGTTATTTTCTCATATTTTGCCTTGTTTGCCGGATCAATCTCGGTAAGGATCTCCACCACCCGGCTTTTTTCTTCGGCAAAAGCACCGGAGTAAATATTGACAAGCTCATCCGCTTTTGATTCCATAATGATCTGTATCAGGTACATGAACGGATCAGGCTTGCGCCGGTATACTTCCTGCATCAGCCTGAGGCTTTCGGCAATACCGGTTCGTGCATCTGCTATCTTTGATTCCATCTTGTCGAGGCCATTTATGTCATAATCATAAAGGAACCTTCTGACACCCTCATATTCCTTATCAAGTACATTCTTTACAAGCCAGTACCTGTTCCGGTTTCGCGATCCGTCATACGGTTTCCAGCCCGGTTCAGGGGCATTCTGCGCGTTGGTGACTATCTTTTCGGCCACCTGGAAAAACTGGGTGCCACCCTCAGGCGAAAAGGAATCATAATCAAAGCCAATGATCATATAGGCATAGTATGCAAGCACCGACACCAGGCTTGACCTGTAAGAATTAGGGTCAAATTCAAGCGGTTGAAATTCAACATATCTGAACTGCAGGTTATTATCGACAAAATTAAGTATTGTGGAATTGTAGGTCGTATTGAAAACAGGACGTCGCAACTGGATCTGAATGGTACCCTTGAATTCATCGGCCGACATCTGGTCGGTAAGATTTATAAGAATATTGCAGTCGATCCTTTCAGCGTAACTGAAAACATGGTTTGTCCACACAGTGTTGTTCATGAACTCATAGATATCGCGCTGCATTGTTTCGAAGACCTGTCGGTTCGAACCCTGGATTTTCTGGGCCGATATCTGCACGTTACAATTAAGCTCCTGTGACTGCAGAGTTAACTGACTCACAATCAGGACCAATAAGACGCCAATTAGTATAAACCGCCTGAATTTCATTCGGAAGAAATGTTCAACAGTGAAACAATTTTATCAAGTATGTCTAAGGCAACTTCCTTCTTGGATTTCAACTCAAATTTATCAATATTATTGTACCTGTCAATTATAGTGATCATGTTTGTGTCGTAACCGAAACCTGCTCCTTTATTCTTAAGTGAATTCAGCACAATAAGATCGAAGTTCTTCTTCTTCAGCTTTGCGATGGCATTAGGTATTTCATCACTTGTTTCGAGAGCGAATCCAGCCGTGATCTGATGCTTTTTCTTCAGCTTTCCTATCATTTCGGCAATGTCAGCCGTCGGTTTCAGCTTCAGTGTGATTTCATTCCCTTTCCGCTTAATTTTGCTGTCGGAGATCTTTGCAGGAGTGTAATCGGCGACAGCTGCAGCCAGGATGGCGATATCGCAGCGTTTGAATCTCTCAACGCATTCCGTTGTCATCGATTCGGCTGTGATCACGTTTACAACCCTGATTGCTTTGTTTTCAGGCATCCTGCCGACGGGTCCGAGCACAAGTTCGACCCCGGCACCATAATCAGCTCCTGCTTCAGCCAGAGCTATACCCATTTTGCCTGAAGAGAAATTGCTTATGAACCTGACAGGATCAATCGCCTCGCGGGTAGGCCCTGCATTTATCAGCAGGTGTTTGCCTGTCAGAGGCTTATAGTTTTTTTTTTAAAGAAGGCTTTTATCTCCTCAAGAATTGCCTCCGGCTCGGCCATCCGGCCCTTGCCTGTAAGGCCGCTTGCGAGCTCGCCTTCGGGGGCATCGAGAACCTTGTTCCCGTAAGATTTAAGGACTTCAGTGTTTTTCCTAGTTGCTTCATGTGCGAGCATATCCATGTCCATGGATGGAGCGACAAAAACAGGGCATCTTGAAGACAAGTAAGTTGTAACAAGCAGGTTATCAGCAATTCCATTTGCCATTTTTGCAATTGTATTCGCCGTTGCGGGGGCTATAACGAAAAGATCGGCCCACAGGCCAAGTCCGACATGGCTGTTCCAGCTGCCGCCTGCAGGTTCAAAAAAATCACTCAGTACCGGATTTCCTGATAATGTTGAAAGTGTGAGAGGTGTAATGAAATCCTTTGCGTGTTCTGTCATTAAAACTTTTACTTCACACCCTTCTTTAACAAGCAACCGGATGATAGTTGCAGTTTTGTATGCTGCAATACCTCCGGTTACCCCTACCAGTATTTTCTTTCCATTTAGCATAGGATGCTAAATTTTGCTTTTGGCTGCTGTCGAATCAGGATTTCTCCAGAAGATCTTATTTTCTTCCAGCTCCTGAAGTGCAATCAGGGTTGGCTTAGGAAGTCTTTCATAGAATTTTGATATCTCGATCTGCTCTCTGTTCTCAAAAACCTCTTCAAGATTGTCAGTATACGAAGCGAACTCCTCAAGTTTCTTGTTAAGCTCCTGCTTCATTTCAACTGAAATCTGATTTGCTCTTCTTGAAACGACGATAACGGTCTGATAAATGTTTTCCGTATCCTTTGTAAGCTGATCCAGATTCCGGGTCACGGTTGTTACGGGTGCAATCGACTTTCTGTAATCCATAGATATGTATTGATTTTTATCAATTATTTTACTGTTTGTCCCAGATTCAGAAATTTCGAGGTGTCCCCGTAAATTCTCTGGACATCCTTTGAATATCTGCTCTTGGGAAACTCTTCCATAAACGAAAAATAATCATCAAGTGTTGCCTGGTACCTCTCCTTTTGCTTGTTTGTATAACTGTTGACAGCGTAAAGGTAAAGTGAGCTCAGCTTCAGGAACATCATCTCCTCCCTGTATTTTGATTCGCTGAATTCCTTCAGGCTGTTGGTAAGAGCAGTGATGGCCGCTTTATATTCCTTCATGTTATAGTAAAGCCTGGCATTCAGGTATGATTTCTCTACAAGCCTGTCCTGCAGGCCCCTGATATAATTTCTTGCCTCTTCAGCCCTGGGGCTTGAAGGGTACCTGTTAAGAAAGACATTGAATCCCTCAATTGCATTTCTGGTGTTTTCCTGATCGAGTTCGGCACGGGGCGAAAGATAATAATCACACAATGCAGCCAGGAATGTTGACTCCTGAGCATATTTTCCGAAAGGATATTGTTCGACCAGCGATTTGAAGTAGCTGCCTGCCATATCATACTGCTTCATGCCGTAGTAGCTCTGTGCATTCATCCAGTTCAGCTCCTCCGATTCCTCTGTTGCCCTGAACCTGGGTATTACCTGCCCAAATAACTCTGACGACTTTGCATATTGCTTCGCCTCAAAATATTCTTTTGCTTTTGTCTTCTTCAGGTCGTAATCGGTGCTTTTGAGAAGTTTCTCATACTCACCGCACGAGCTGACAAGAAGTAAAATGAAAAACAAAATATATATCCTGACTTTCATAGAAAAATTGTTGCGCAAAATTATAATATTTTTTTGATTTTTCCAGATATAATTTAATTTATTCAAGTTTCGCACCTATTTAATATCCACATAGTTAATATGTTATTCTGCAATCTTCCCTTCTTTTGCCCCTCTAAATCTCCCCAGATTGGGAGACTTTGCATTTCTGCATTTTTTAATCATCCTGCCATAAAAATCTATGCAGGATTTTTCCCGCCCCAATTGGGGAGGGCCAGGGAGGGGAATGAAATTAAGCATAAATAGGTATCATGGTATATTCCTTTATGCTTAAATTTGGGCGACTTTTTTAAAAAAAATCAAGATGGACATATTCGATAAGATCAAATCCGACAAAGGCGCCCTTGGCCAATACGCCAGTTTTGCACACGGCTATTTCACGTTTCCCAAGCTTGAGGGCGAGATCGCGCCCAGGATGAAATTCAGGGGAAAGGAAGTCCTCACCTGGAGCCTTAACAACTATCTGGGCCTGGCCAATAACCCCGAGGTCAGGAAAGCCGATGCGGAATACACCAGGGAATACGGTCTTGCGTATCCGATGGGGGCAAGGATGATGTCGGGCCAGACGTCCAATCATGAAAAATTCGAACGGATGGCTGCCGAGTTCAGCCAGAAGGAAGACGCCTACCTCCTTAACTACGGATATCAGGGCATGGTATCGATCATCGACTCGCTTGTCGACAGGCATGATGTTATCGTTTATGACTCAGAGGCACACGCATGTATAATGGACGGACTAAGGTTGCACTTCGGGAAAAGGTTCGTTTATAGCCACAATGATATCGACAGCTGCGAAAAACAGCTGCAGCGGGCGACAAAGCTGACCGGGGAATCGGGCGGCGGGATACTAGTCATCACCGAAGGAGTGTTCGGGATGGCTGGTGACCTTGGGAAGCTTGACAAAATAACTGCTCTCAAGAAAAAATACCCCTTCAGATTCCTTGTTGACGACGCTCATGGATTCGGTACAATGGGGCCGAACGGACGCGGCACCGGTGAACATTTTGGTGTTCAGGACCAGATCGATATATATTTTGCAACATTTGCCAAGTCAATGGCCGGCATCGGTGGATTCGTGGCAAGCACGAAAGAGGTGATCAATTACCTTCGTTACAATCTCCGGTCGCAGATCTATGCAAAATCGCTTCCAATGGCAATGACCCTGGGAGCTATAAAAAGGCTTGAGATCATTAAATCCCATCCCGAATTCCGCGAAAGGCTCTGGACTAATGTCAGGGCGCTTCAGAAAGGTCTCAGGGCAGAAGGCCTCGATCTGGGAAGAACGGATTCGCCTGTCACACCCGTTTTTTTCAAGGGGGGTCTTTCGCAGGTAACACAACTTATATTCGATCTGAGGGAAAACTACGGGATATTCTGCTCGGTCGTCATTTACCCTGTAGTGCCGCGCGATACAATTATGCTTCGCCTTATCCCGACAGCCGCACATTCACTTGAAGATGTGGAGTTTACCGTTAAGGCTTTTAAAGAAATAAAAAGAAAGGTCGATAACGATGAGTATCCTCATGAGATAGTGGATTTTACGAAATTCTCCAACTGACCGGTAATTTTTCGCGACTTTATTTTGAACAATAGTCGCGGTATGAGGTTATATCACAAAAGAAAGCGGATTGATTAATTTAGAAATCCAATTATCTGAAACCTGAGGAGATTACTTATGTCAGATGATACAGAAATAGGACAGAATTCAATCCTGAAGGGATATAATCTGCTGCTTTACTTCGCAGGAAGCATGGTGATGTATGAACCTGTTGAGGAGTGCGTAACTGACTTCTGGGGGAATGGAATACTTGCGACTCTTCCTGTAAACAGCCAGAATCCCAGGTTTATCGAAGCAGCTTCGCAGCTCAGATGTTCGTGCGGGGAGGTGACTGAATGTACTGATTTGCTCAAAAAAGATTTCAGGAAGCTTTTTAAAGGTCCGGAGACGCCGCTTGTTTCCCCGGTCAGATCGACCTATAAGATCTCCGGTCTGGCTTACAACCTCGAACCCGAAAAGGTGACTGAATTTTATGATGCATACGGGTGGAGATTCAGAACGAGGTACAGGATACCGGATGATCATATCGGGATCGAGTTGTTGTTTCTTACTCTTCTGATTGACAAGTACATAGATTTCGATGACGAAGCCTGCAGGAAGGAAATGCGGATGGAGATAATGCGATTCATTGAACATCATATACTGAGCTGGATACCCGTGTGGAACAGGCAGATGCAGCTTCATGCATCAACCCTCTGTTACAAAGGCATTTCAACCCTTATTTATGCATGCTGCGAGGATATTTACAGACTTCTCGACAGCGCCAGGTCCATAGCAGAAATTCAGGCTGAATTCAGAAATTAGGATTGAAGAACCTGATTATTGCACCTATATAATATTCCCTCCAGCCTTCAGCAATCTCAGGAAAATCATCATCAGGTATATTTGTTTGTTCAACTGTCACAACAGAATTATCCCTGTCGGGCACAATGGTTATTGTGACAATTGATTTTTCTGGCTGGTCGCCAAAATACCATTCCTGCACCACTTTTCTATCCGTAACGAATTCCAGGTTTTTGCCGGTTATGTCTCCCCCCCACAATGAAAATTCTGTTCCGGGCTCAGGGGCCATCACAGCCGGGTAGCCCGACCAGAGCCCTATGGTGTTGGGATTTGTCAGAGCAGCGTAGATATCTGATGGCTCTATATTGATCCTGAAGGTTTTACTGAATGTTTTCATATTCTCCTGATACTCTGTAAATGCCTGTGTTTCTTCAGCCAGGTGCTACTTTTCATGAATTATGCAATTCCGACAGGTACCGCTCGGCATCCATTGCAGCCCTGCATCCTGATCCTGCCGCTGTAACTGCCTGCCGGTAAATAGGATCCTGTATGTCGCCTGCTGCAAACACACCGGCGATCCCGGTCTTTGATGTCCCGGGGATAGTTTTTATATACCCGGTCTGATCGGTTTCGAGGTATTTTTTAAATATTTCAGAATTAGGAGAGTGACCGATAGCCAGAAAAAAGCCGTCAATCTTCAGATTGTATGTCTCTTCCTCAGGAGTACCTTTTTTCTTTACCACAACCGCTCCTTCCACTCCGCCCTCACCAAAAAGGTCGATCACCTGGTGCTCCCACAGTATCTCTATATTCGGGGTGTTTAATACTTTCTTTTGCATGGCTGCAGAAGCCCTGAGCGCATTCCTTCTGACTATCAGGAAGACTTTCGAGCATAATCCGGCCAGATAGGTTGATTCCTCAGCGGCTGTATCACCGCCCCCGACGACAGCGACAACCTTTCCCTTGTAGAAAAAACCGTCGCATGTTGCACATGCCGAAACACCCATGCCGGCATAGCGCGATTCGGCTTCAAGGCCAAGGTATTTTGCAGTTGCACCGGTTGAGATGATCACAGCGTCGGCTTCCAATATCTTGTTTTCGTCAATTGTGACCCTGAATGGTCTGACAGAAAAATCGACATCAGTTGCAATCCCGAACCTCACATCTGTTCCGAACCGTTCGGCTTGTTTCTTGAAATCCTCCATCATTACAGGCCCGGATACTCCATCGGGGTATCCAGGATAATTCTCAACCTCGGTGGTAGTTGTCAGCTGGCCTCCCATCTCAAGGCCTGTATAAAGGACCGGCGCAAGGTTTGCCCTTGCAGCATAGATTGCAGCAGTATAACCAGCCGGACCCGAACCGATTATAAGACATTTGACGCGTTCGGTACTTTCAATATTTGTATCCTGGTTTTCCGCTTTAAGATCAAGGGGTTTGAATATTTCCATAAACACTTCTGATTGTTTGTATGTTATTATTTAATAATGAACTGATAGTGCTGTCTTCGTTTTTCGACCGTGAAAAACGAAATTTTTTATGCAAAGGTAAGAAAAACTAAAAAAGCCAGGTAAGAACCGAAAATCTCATTTAATCTCAGTCGGGTAATGATTAAAAAACTGAACAGGATAGAACAAAAATTACTTCTATACTTTTCAATGGTAACTTTTGGGTGCAGGAACTACGTCGAAAGTTGTGAACACGCACCTTATACCTGTGGTTATAGTGAATCAAGCGAAAGAACCATAAGTACTTATGAATTATGTCTCTTTGAGGCCAGTGTAATTAAATGCCCCGGAGAAATAGAAAAGCATTTTAAGGAAAACCACAATAAAAGTACATATCGACGCATATTGAGGGCAATTGAAAGCCTTGAGAGAAAAGGATATATTAAGAGAGATAAGGCAATCGATCTTTTGGATAAATCAAATAATAAATGGTTAAGATCATACAGGCTTACCGCGCTGACACCTTCTCTTTTTTTTTAAGGAGGAAAACTACATAGATCTGTTAGTTAACCGTTTGCACAAATTTGCAGAGGTCCACTAGACGATTTCTGTAAAAAAGTAAATGTCGCCCTCAGGTGTAACTTGTACAACTATCTTCTTTGACCCATTTGTCAGTTCGACAAAATAGGTATCTGCATCCTCAAACTGTTGTCCATAAAGATACATATCGACTGAATTTGTTTCATTATCCTCAAAGTAGATGACATTTCCAATAGTATAATCCTTGTACATGGATTTGATTTCGCGCTGGGCACTTGCAGGAAGATCGATGAACCTGGCAACTGAAGTAGTTCCGACCAGTTTCCCATCAGATCCATAAAATGCTCTGAATTTTTTCCCGTCTTTAGTAAAAAGCGCTTCATCGAAATATGTAGATCTGGTCCAAACTACACCCGGGATATTTCCAAAATCGACCAAAAAATTGTCTTTAGATACTGTATTTACTGCTTCACCCTGAAGCTTTGTTAAGGGTGTCATTTTGGCC
>JBAVOD010000114.1:0-2287 GCA_049691735.1 Bacteroidales bacterium | reverse complement strand
ATATTGGACTTGGATGCCACAGGCATCCATCCTGTTTGCGGTATAAGCTTTATCATTAATTGCCTCTATTACCCGAGCATGGATGGGTAGGAAAAAATGGATGGGCTTTGCGGGCTTCTTCCCCCCTTCTTCCAATATATCATGACTCGGGATCAGGATGACAGGTCATTAGCGAATATATTGGAAGAGTGGAGAGAAGCAGCGAAGGATTCCCTTCATGCCTGCAGGAACTTAAAATAGATGTGTATAAAGATTAGCTATAAGGAGGGGAAATGTAAAAACTTCAATACCCCAGCCTTTTTTGGCAGATAAGCCCGAAGTCCCCCCATGGGGGATTTAGGGGTGCACAACATACCAGCATGTCAGTTTTTTGGTAATTTTGTGTCATATTGAAGATTATAAGGATCTGATAATGAAAGCAAGCCCCGATAAAAATGAAAATCTGCAAATCAATGTAGGGCAGGTACTTTCAGCAAAGAACCCTGCACTCGGCAAAAGGATCCCGGCATTTGTAGTCAATTACATGAAGCGGATAGTACACCAGGATGAACTAAATGACTTTCTCAGGAATTGGGGCCATCTCCGCGACGCCGAGTTCATTGAGGCAGGGCTTAAACACTTCGAAATAAAATACATCGTCTCCGGAGAAGAAAACATTCCCGGTTCAGGAAGGTACCTGTTTGTTTCAAACCATCCTTTAGGCGGCCTTGATGGCCTTGTTTTCATCCATGAATTGTCTAAATTTTTCAGCAATATCAAGTTTCCCGTAAATGATATTCTTATGAACATCACGAATCTCAGCGGAATATTTGTCCCGGTCAACAAGCATGGCTCACAGGGAAGGGAGGCTGCAAGGATGATCGAAGATGCATATGCCTCCGATGCTCAGATACTGTATTTCCCTGCAGGATTATGCTCGAGAAAAAGGGGGGGGGTCATAAAGGATCTTGTCTGGCATAAAAGCTTTATAGCCAAATCTGTTCAATATAATAGAGATATCATTCCTGCTTTCTTCTCGGGAAGGAATTCCAATTTCTTTTACAACCTTTCCAATTTCAGGAATTTCATTGGCATTAAATCAAATATTGAGATGCTGTACCTTGCAGATGAGCTGTTCCATCAGAAAGGCAGGGAAATAAATCTGATCTTCGGCAAAAGGATCCCTTTTCAGACATTTGACAGGTCAAAGACCCCGCCCGAATGGGCAGAATGGGTAAAAAATAAATCCTATGAACTTGAGTCACAGATTCTCAGGAGTACCCCTTTCTGAAATAATTAGCGGTCGCACAGGCAATTAATTGAAATATTCGGTATTTTTGCATCCCAAATCACCATTAATGAAGCCAATAGTTGAACAATTGCCGAAAGATCAAATAATTGCAGAGCTCACAAAGGACAAGCTTTTACGCAAGACAAATAATGGCAACAATGAGGTATATATCTTTGAAGGACGCACTTCACCTGCTTTGATGCGTGAGGTCGGCAGGGTAAGGGAGATCACATTCAGGCATGCAGGCGGCGGTACAGGCAAGGAGATAGATATCGATGAGTTCGACACTGACAAGGATGATCCCCAGAAGCAGCTGATAGTCTGGGACCCTGAAAACCAGCAGCTTGTTGGTGGTTACAGGTATTATTTCCCTGATAAGGGATGTACAAGCTGCGATATCACAAAGCTTGCGTCGTCGTCATATTTCCGGTTTTCGAATAAATTCCTGAAGAAATACTACCCTCATATGATGGAACTGGGGCGTTCTTTTGTACACCCCGATTATCAGTCGCGTGCGCTCGGGAGAAAAAGCCTTTTTGCACTCGATAACCTATGGGACGGTCTGGGTGCTGTTGTACTCGACAATCACCATCTGAAGTATCTTTTCGGTAAGGTCACCATGTACCCGCATTTCAACCAGAAAGCACGGAACATGATCCTTTATTTCCTGAAACATCATTTTAATGATCCGGATGATCTTGCAGTTCCGATAGAGCCAGCGAACATTGACATCCATGAGGACGAGATGAAAAAACTTTTCAGAGGATGGAGATATAAGGACAACTATAAGATACTCTCACGCGAAGTGAGAAACCTCAATGAGAACATACCTCCGCTTATAAATGCCTATATGGGACTCTCGCCCACAATGAGGACTTTCGGAACTTTTATCAATCATAAATTCGGGGAAGTTGAGGAAACCGGGATAATGATCACCCTGCGTGACATCTACATAGAAAAGATCAACAGGCACCTGGCTTCGTACAAGAAGGATTTCCTCATCACCTGGTTCTCGCA
>JBAVOD010000113.1:0-1536 GCA_049691735.1 Bacteroidales bacterium | reverse complement strand
AGGTAAGGGAATCGGACATTCTGCTTCATGTGATCGACATTTCTCATCCCGGATTTGAGAAGCAGATCGATACAGTGAATGAAACCCTGAAGGAGCTTGGTTCGGCAGATAAGCCTGCCATACTTATATTCAATAAGATCGATGCATTCACATACGCTGCAAAGGAAAGCGATGACCTTACTCCGTCAGGGAAGGAAAATTACTCACTTGATGATCTGAAAAAGAGCTGGATGGCAGATGACAAAGACCACCGGACAGTGTTCGTTTCAGCCAAAACGAGGGAGAATATTGATGAGCTTCGCAGCCTGCTGTATGAAGAAGTGAGGAAAATACACATCACCCGGTATCCGTATAACAAATTCGTTTGAACTGATCTTATTCACAAGCTCATAAATAGCGGATCGGTCCCGTTGCGGGGTGCGGGGTGCGGGGTGCGGGGTGAGCGTCTAATCAATACAACTCGTTAGCTGCCATGTATTCGGCGATCTGGATCGCATTCGTTGCGGCACCCTTGCGGATATTGTCGGAAACGATCCAGAGATTAAGACACTTCTCCCTCGAATGGTCCCTTCTTATCCTTCCTACAAAGACCTCATCCCTGTTATACGATAGTACCGGCATCGGGTATTTAGCCTCAGCCGGATTGTCATAAACAACCACCCCCGGAAATTCGCCGATAAGCTTTCTTACATCGTCGATGTCATATTCATTTTCGAATTCTATATTTACTGCTTCCGAATGTCCTCCGACGACAGGGATCCTTACCACGGTGGCAGTTACCATAATAGTTTGATCCTCAAGTATCTTTCGTGTTTCGTCGATTAACTTCTGCTCTTCGGTTGTGTATCCGTCATTCTGAAACGTTCCTCCGTGAGGAAAGCAATTCATATCGATCTGGTACGGATACGCCATTTCCCCTTTTATGCCTTTCCTTTCGTTCTCCATCTGGTTAACTGCCTTTACGCCGGTTCCCGTGACGGATTGATAGGTAGCAACCACAAGCCGTTTCACCCTGTATTTCCTGTGGAGGGGGGCGAGTGCCATTACCATCTGGATTGTAGAGCAGTTTGGATTCGCAATTATCTTGTCTCCTTTCCTTATGACGTGGCTGTTGATCTCAGGTACAACAAGCGGAACGCTCTTATCCATCCTCCATGCTGACGAGTTATCAATAACAACAATACCGTTTTTGGCAAATTCCGGTGCCCATTCTCTCGAAGCTGATGCACCAGCTGAAAAAATTGCAAAAACAGGCTTTGAATCAATAGCCTCCCTGACGCTGACCACCTTCACAGCGTCACCCCTGAAGCGGATTTCCTTGCCCACGGAACGCTCTGAAGCAGCAGGAATAAGCTGAGTTACCGGAAAGTTCCTCTCCTCAAGTACTTTGATCATTGTCCGGCCTACAAGGCCGGTGGCACCAACCACAGCAGTTTTCATAATTGGAATTGTCGGATTTTTAACTGATTTGTTTATATCTATCTTTAGGATAACCGATCTGAATTAATTTAATGGGCTCGCTAACCGTGTTTCTCT
>JBAVOD010000112.1:0-4141 GCA_049691735.1 Bacteroidales bacterium | reverse complement strand
CCGGGTTGGAATTCTTATTTAAGTATCAGGATCGGTAGCAATAATATCCAGGAAACAATCGGGTATATTAAAAAACAATGGAATGAATTCTCTCCTGACATTCCGTTTGAATTTCAGCTTTTGGATGAAAAGTATGATGCATTATATAAGGAGGAAGATAAATTTAATTTACTGATTGGTTATTTTTCCATAGTTGCTATTCTGATTGCCTGTCTGGGACTATACGGATTGATTTCATTTACGACAGAACGCCGTAATAAAGAAATCGGCATCCGTAAAATAAATGGAGCAGGAATTTCAGAAATCCTTTTTATCCTGAACAAAGATTTTGTTGTCCGCATTACTTTTGCTTTTGTCATTGCTGTACCCGTCGCCCTGTACGCTATGGATAAATGGTTGCAGTCATTCGCTTATAAAACTAAATTAAGCTGGTGGATTTTTGCCCTTGCAGGGATTATTACTTTAGGTACAGCTTTGCTCACTGTAAGCTGGCAAAGCTGGCGGGCGGCAACAGGTAATCCGGCAGACGCGCTAAGAATCGAATAGGAAAATTCACACTCTGCCATTTTCCGGTCAGCACCTTAAGTTTTTGCAGCACTTAATCAATTTTCCTGTCTTTAGAGAGAGATAACCGGAATGGGATGTATTTGCAAATCGCGGTCCGGAAAGACTTAATCTTTAAAATAAATTTACTTTATGCTTAATAATCTTCTGAAGCACAGCATCAGGTCTTTCAAAAGACAGCGCGCATATGTCGTAATAAATATCCTTGGCCTGGCTATCGGGATTGCATGCAGCCTGCTTATCACTCTCTATGTGATAAATGAAGCAAGCTATGACAGGTTCAATGTTAAAAAAGACAGGATATTCAGGGTCG
The DNA here is from genome assembly GCA_049691735.1 of Bacteroidales bacterium. Lineage (GTDB taxonomy): Bacteria > Bacteroidota > Bacteroidia > Bacteroidales > VadinHA17 > LD21. The sequence goes on along the minus strand of JBAVOD010000112.1, from coordinate 3,264 downwards.
TACTCAACGGCAAGATCGGGGGGCAGGAGATCACCGGTTCATATACCCCGGCTGTTATGGGTCCTACCCTGCCAAAGGAATTCCCCGAAGTTGAAGACTTCCTGCGGATGTCTGATTTCGGTCCCACGGGAGTGGAATATGACCAGCAGATCTTTACCTATAACAATATCATAGAGGCTGATTCATCCTTTTTTAATTTTTTCACGATACCTGTGCTCAAGGGAGATCCGGATAACCTTCTGAATGCTCCCCATAAGGTAGTATTGAGCGAAACCACCGCACGGAAATTTTTTGGCAATAATAATCCAATAGACAAACAGATAAAAATCGGATCCGATACCACGAGGTTTATAGTTTCGGGGGTTATGGGAGACGTTCCGTCGAATTCGCATTTTGATGCCAGCATGGTAACTTCATTCATGACAAATCCAAGGTCGAAGGATGAGGTATGGATGAATAACAGTTTCAGCCTTTACCTGCTATTGAAACCCAATTCAAACTACAAAACAGTAGATACGAAATTCACCGATCTGATGGTCAAATACATCGGGCCGGAATTGCAGAAATATATGGGTACTACCATTGAGGAGTTTATCAAACGGGGTAACAAGTTCAGATATTTTCTCCAGAAGCTGACTGATATTCACCTCGACAACACAGTGCAGGGAGGGTTCAAAGCTCCGGCCGACCCCAAATATCTGATTATCTTCGGCAGCATTGCAATTCTGATAGTTGTAATTGCGGCTATCAATTTCATGAATCTGGCAACTGCACAGGCATCAAGAAGGGCAAGAGAGGTAGGGATAAAGAAAATAAGCGGTTCAACCCGTAGCATGCTTATTGGTCAGTTCCTTACCGAATCATTTATCCTCGCTTTCATTGCCCTGATCTTTGCTGTCTTTATTATAAAGCTGAGCCTGCCATATTTCAACAATCTGCTGGGGACCAGGCTCGACCTCAGGCTCTTTACAGAATGGTATACGATCCCGGCTCTTCTTTTATTCACAGTATTTGTAGGAATAATGTCGGGTAGCTACCCTGCATTTTTCCTTTCATCGTTCAGTCCGTACGAGGTGCTCAAGGGAAATGCCAGGAGCAGCACAAGTAACGGAAGACTCAGGAGGGTTCTGGTCGTATTCCAGTTTGCTGTATCGATCCTTCTGATAGTAGGCACCCTCATCATGAACAAGCAGATAAAATATATGCTTAATAAAGATGTCGGCTTTAACAAGGAACAACTTATAGTTATTGAGGAAGCACATGTTATTGGGAATAAAATAAAGTCGTTCAAGCAGAATGTAAAAATGCTGCCCGGGGTGATAAATATAGCAAGTTCCACCGCAATACCGGGTCGCACAAACAACACTAACGGGTATACGATCGAAGGCAGAAAGGATGAAACGTACATTATGGCGACAAGCTGGGTCGATTATGATTTCCTTGATACATATGAAATGAAACTTGAAACAGGCAGGAATTTCAATGAATCATTTACAACCGACAGGCAGGTTTGCATCCTTAACGAAAGTGCAATAAAGAATTTCAACATCACCGACCTTGAAAAGACCAGGGTAATGAGGCCGGGAGGGCAGGGAATGGAAGCCTTCCCGATAATAGGCGTGGTAAAGAATTTTAATTTTGAATCTCTGCGGAATCCTATTCAGCCCTATGCACTCCTCCTTCAGGGAGAGAATAATTACTGGGGATATATTACAGTAAGGCTTTCTGCAGCTAATTATTCAGCCACAATCAATTCTATCGAAAAGATATGGAAGGAGTATTCCTCAAACACCCCGCTTCAATATTATTTCCTTGATGCTGATTTTGAGAAAATGTACAGTCAGGAGAAACAAAATGCACAGATGGCGCTGATCTTTTCATTGCTAGCTATTTTTATTGCAACCCTGGGACTTTCAGGCCTTACATCCTTTACCGTGGAACAGAGAACCAAGGAGATAGGGGTAAGAAAAGCCATGGGATCATCCATTACAGCGATATACTTCGAGATCTCGAAGGAAATAATCGTGCTTGTCTCAGTTTCAGCGCTTGTAGCATGGCCCGTTATATATTATTATTCAGGAAAATGGCTGGAGAATTTCTATTACAAGATAAATCCCGGAATCTTCAGTTTCATTGCGGGACTTATAATTGCGTTGGGCATTGCCATGATCACAATAAGCTACCGTGTAATTAAAGCCGCCAGGGTCAATCCTGCCCAGTCGCTGAAATATGAATGAACAAAAAGCCTGAATCCCCTGAAGAACCTGCAAAAGTTGTACATTAGCCGGTAGAGTTATGAACCTGACCTGGTTAAAGCAAGATGCCGTAACTTGATAAATATTATTTATTTATTAGCCCGCTGATGAAAGCACCATTGATCCTTTTATTATGTTATTTTCTTGATATTCAGCTGCCTGCTCAGGAAAAATACGAATTAACCGTTGCACGTGATGGTTCCGGCGACTATACCACGATTCAAGCTGCGGTTGATGCATGCAAGGCTTTCCCCGATTCAAGGGTGACTGTTTTTATCAGGAATGGGATCTATCACGAAAAGGTACTGATACCAGCCTGCAATACAAAGTTGTCACTGATTGGTGAAAGCAGGGAGAAGACAGTTATCTCGTACAACGATTATTTTGATAAGGTAGCCAGGGGCCGGAACAGCACTTTTTACACATATACGCTCATGGTTGAAGCTGACGATTTTTGTGCCGCAAACCTGACAATTGAAAACACTGCCGGACCCGTCGGCCAGGCGGTAGCCCTGCATGTTTCGGGAAACCGGTGTGCGATCCGGAACTGCAATATTCTTGGCAATCAGGACACTCTTTATGCCACAGGCGAAAACAGCCGGCAATACTTCACCGGTTGTCTTATTGAAGGAACGACCGATTTTATTTTTGGCTCGGCTACCGGCGTGTTCGATAAGTGTACAATAAGGAGTAAAGCCGACTCATACATAACTGCAGCCAGTACGACGGAAGGAAAGAATTGGGGATTTGTCTTTATTGATTGCAAACTTATAGCTGCAGAGGGAGTCGAAAAAGTCTACCTGGGCCGGCCATGGCGTGATTTTGCAAAAGTTGCTTTTATCAGATGCGATATGGGCGAGCATATTCTGCCTCAGGGCTGGAGCAACTGGGCAGGCACGGCACGGGAGAGGACTGCCTTTTTTGCCGAATATAACAACACCGGTGCCGGTTATGCACCTGAAAAGAGGGTTCGATGGAGCCATCAGTTATCCCCGGAGGAAGTAGAAAT
>JBAVOD010000111.1:0-5586 GCA_049691735.1 Bacteroidales bacterium | reverse complement strand
GATCTTGTTATTGCCGAAGGTCCGGCGGGAACAGGCAAAACATATACCTCGATAGCACTGGCAGTGAGGGCGCTGAAGGAAAGGGAGGTCAAGAAGATAGTACTTACCCGTCCTGCAGTTGAGGCAGGCGAGAGGCTCGGTTTTTTACCAGGCGATGTCAGGGATAAGCTTGACCCGTACTTGCAGCCACTTTATGATGCACTGCACGACATGATACCATTTAAGAAGCTGGAAACCTGGATCGAAGACGGCACAGTACAGATAGCCCCTCTTGCTTTCATGAGGGGAAGAACGCTTGAAAATGCATTTGTGATTCTTGACGAGGCCCAGAATGCTACAGTAAGCCAGCTCAAAATGTTCCTGACAAGGATGGGCGTAAGCTCAAAATTTATTATGACCGGCGATACTACGCAGATCGATCTTCCAAGGAGGAACGATTCGGGGCTTCTTCAGGCAATAAGGATACTCGGCAATATCGAAGGTATATCGATAATCAGGTTCGACGAGCGCGATATAGTGAGGCACAAGCTTGTTAAGATGATTGTAAAGGCATATGAAAAGGAAGAAAACGGAAAAAATAACGAATAAACTAAAAATCAATCAATGGCCGAGACAATTCTCACCTCTGACTTCAGTTTTCCCCGCCAGAAAAGCATTTACAAGGGAAAAGTAAGGGATGTTTATAATATCGACAACAAATACCTGCTGATGATTGTATCGGACAGGATATCTGCTTTCGATGTCGTATTGCCGCGCGGCATTCCATACAAGGGACAGGTGCTTAACCAGATAGCATCGAGGTTTCTTGATGCAACGAGCGATATCGTGCCCAACTGGAAAATCGCAACTCCTGATCCCATGGTCACCATCGGTTACAGGTGCGAACCCTATCCTGTTGAAATGATAGCAAGGGCATACCTTACAGGCAGTTCATGGCGTACTTATAAGGCCGGTGCAAGGGAAATATGCGGGATCAGGCTACCCGAAGGAATGAAGGAACATCAGAAATTCCCTGAGCCTTTGATCACACCGACGACAAAGGCCGAACATGGCATGCACGACGAAGACATATCCAAAGCTGAAATAATTAAAAGAGGCCTCATTCCCCGTGATGAATACGAGCTGATAGAAAAATACACAATGGAAGTATTTTTAAGAGGTTCGGAAATAGCTGCCCGCCACGGACTGATCCTTGTGGATACGAAATATGAATTCGGTCGTATGGATGGAAAAATAATGCTTATAGATGAGATAAACACACCTGATTCATCACGTTATTTTTATGCCGACGAATACCGGGAACGTTTTGAAAATGGCCTGCCTCAGAAACAGCTGTCAAAGGAATTCGTTAGGGAGTGGCTGATGGAAAATGGGTTTCAGGGCAGGGAAGGACAGAAAATCCCTGAAATGACAGACGATTTTGTGATGCAGGTCTCCGAGAGGTATATTGAGCTTTACGAAAAAATCACAGGCGAAAAATTTGTAAGAGCTGATCTCAGTAATATCAGTGACAGAATTGAAAAGAACTGCATTTCATTCCTTGGCAAACTCCTGTCCTGAAGAACTGATCGCAAAAGATCTGCGTAAATTTATGAGCTGAAAAAGTGAATTGGAATTTGTTGTTACATTTGTCTGAATAAATGCGGTCGAGGATTAAAATGCAAAGGATCGTGTGGCAAGGTGCCATGGTATTGTTTTTGTTTCTGATCTCCGGAAGTGCTGATCTGTTATCACAGGTTCCTGTTGAAAGGTCGAAGGATAGGGTGGTTATTGCCGGGATTCCATACTATATCCATTCAGTTAAGAAAGGAGAGACCTTATATTCCGTTTCAAAAGCATACGACATTTCGACTGAGGAACTTATCCGTGAAAATCCTGATGCCTCCGGCGGACTCAGGGAAGGACAGAACCTCCGGATAAGAGCAAGCCTTGTACGGCCTGTTCAGCCGGAAGTCTTCGCCCGGCCACAGGTAAAACGGGATGAAGGCAAATTCATATACCATAAGCTTAAGCAGGGAGAAACAATCTATTTTCTTTCCAGGACCTACAATGTTTCAGAAAATGAAATAATGCAGAGCAACCCGGGTGTGGACATAATCAAACTCCCTCTTGGCTACGAGATCGCTATACCGCGTAAGATCTCAGTGAATGAGAAGCAACCCACGTCTGTTCAGAAAATGGTGCCCTATTATCACAAAGTACTGAAAGGCGAAACATTGACGTCCATTGCGCGTCAGTACAAGGTTTCGGTTCGTGAACTTAGAAGGGAAAACAGGGGTCTTCGCTTTCCGCAGGTAGGCGACTTCATAAGGATCCCGGGGATGAAGGTCCCTGAAAGCACCCTGTCGCTGCAACAAGCTGTTGATACTATTGTAGCCGCGCCGTCTGAAGCAGCAATTTATGCAGGGAAACCTGCCGGTTTTACGCCTGTTGAAAGACTGAGCGGATCGCTTAATGTTGCGGTACTCCTGCCTTTTTACCTGAATGAAAATTCAAAACGGATTGAAATCGATACCTCGGTCTATCAGAAAGGCAAAAGAGTCTACAATGTGATCAACAGGCCTGACGACTGGATCTATCCGCGGAGCCTTGGATTTGTGGAAATGTATGAGGGGATACTTCTGGCCGCCGACACATTGAGGTCGTTGGGTCTGAATGTCAACCTTAATGTATGGGATATAAAAAGTGATACTGCCGACGCAGTAAAGCTGATACAATCAGGAAGCCTTGAAGGGATGGACCTTATAATAGGACCGGTTTTTTCAGGTAACCTGGCGATTGTTGCAGCATACGCAGGCCCGAGAGGGATCCCTGTCGTTTCACCGGTTCAACTCAACAGCAATTCGCTTCTCCTCAATAATCCCACTCTTTTCCTGGCATATCCTTCAACAGCTGTGGCGGAATCGGCCATTGCAGGTAGAATGGTTAACTACAGGGATGACAATATTGTGCTTCTTCATTCTGAGATGCCGGCAGAAAATCAGGATCTCCCGGGATTCAGGACAAAGATACGGAATGAACTCGGGAAATCAGATACTTCCTATGATGTTGCCCTTAAGGACTTTGTTTTTTACAGCAGGTCTGCCTTCGGCAACGATTCAATTAACCGTTTTGCACGCATTCTTTCAGCAGACGCTGAAAATGTAGTTATCATAGCCTCTGAAGATGATCCTGTGATGAGTGAATCCCTGACTGAAGTTCACTCTGTATCAAGAAAATACAAAATGCAGGTCTTTGGCTATCCTGCGATGAGGTACCTCGATAATTTCGATATCAGGACCTGCTTTGACCTCGGGCTTATGATATATTCACCATACTGGATCGATACCAGGAGTCAGAAAGTGATCAGATTTAATTCTCTGTTCCGCGACAAATTTTTTACTCTGCCTGCTGAAACAAGCTACGCATGGGATGGGTATGACATAGCTTATTACTTCATGAGCGGACTTGCCATGTCGGGGAAAGATTTTATTGTTCACCCCGAATTGCACAGGCCGGCGCTTCTTCATGCAGATTATGATTTCAGGAGAAATTCGACCGGCATGGGATTTGAAAACCAGAAACTGTTTCTCATAAGATATACCGGCGATTATGATTTAGAGCTTGTTACAGAACCAGATCACGATGTACCCGTCAATTAGCCTCATAAGGTTCACAGCTTAAATTTATGGAACAGGAACAATTGTTAATAAAAATTAACAATAGGGAATATTAAACTCTTTTTAGTTGTCTATTGATAGTATGATCAGAGAATCGTACAGGCAAAAGGATGAAAATGAACTTGTAACAGCTTCACTTAATGGCGACAAACGGGCATTTGGAGAAATTGTTACAAGATATCAGAACATGGTTGCACGCACGGTAAAGGGTATGCTTGGCGATTCGGTCTTTTCGGAAGATATTGGGCAGGAGGTATTTATAAAACTGTTCAGTTCTCTTCCGGACTTCAGGGGAGAGGCAAAGCTTTCAACCTACATCCAGAAGATAGCCGTAAACCTCACACTGAACGAGATCAAACGAAGAAAGAGGTTCTTTTCAATGTTTTCGCAGAAAGGCAATAACGAAATGCACGAATTTGAAGTTGCCGATCATGACACTGAGGAAAGGAAAGATGCTGTTGAAATTGTTACCAGGGCATTGTCGGGTATGGATCCCAAGTTCAGGGTAATTGTGGTAATGAGAATGCTTCAGGGTTATTCGACAAAGGAAACAGCCGAAGTTCTCAACCTGCCGCTTGGAACAGTCCTTTCACGGCTATCGAGGGCACAGGAACAGTTAAAGGATATTTTGGGCAAATTATAGGATATATGGAACGTTCTGAATTTAAAAATTTACTTACCAGCGCACTGGACCCCGACAGCAACGCTGCCGGTGTCTCCGCCGAAATTCAGGAAGCCGGAGTAAACTACAGCTTCAGTGAAGGATTCCGTGATAAGATCCTTGACAAGATCTTTGCAGAGGGCAAAGTTGTTCGTCAGGTCGAATTCGTAAGGAACCTGAACTATGTGTTTAACCGCATTGCCCTTACAGGAGTAGCGGCCATTATTATCATGCTGATTTCAATTTTTCTTATGTCAGGCTCCTTCTCATTAAACTCATTTCTCGGTCTGGAAAACAGTTTTGATGAGAGCATAATATGTTTTTTAACAGGAAATTAGGATTTTTATGAAAACCAGATCTGTTTTAGTCATTATAGGAACCCTTTTGATAGGATTCTTCCTTGGGATGCTGACATCTGCCCAACTACGCATACACAGGCTCAAACCTGTAAGGGTATTTTTTTCTCAGGAACGATTCAGGGAAGGATTCTATAAGACCATCCAGCCCACTGACCAGCAAAAGGCTATTATAGATCAGATCCTTGACAAGTATGCTAAAATAAACAGTGATATGCAGGCCACGCTGAGAAAAGAGATGGAGTCAAACTTCAGGGCAATGAGAAAGGAGCTTGAGTCGAACCTGACAAAAGACCAGCTTGCCAGGCTTAAGGAGATGGATGAGCGGCGTCAGGCAATGATGAGAAATGAAAGACAAAGACACATGAACGATACCACCGACGGAATGAATGACCGGCGCGGCAGGGGTGAACCCCCAATGTACCGGCAGCCCCGCAATCCCGGCCGTTGGAGACCAGCGGGACCTCCTCCTGATCACACGCCCCCTGATACCACAATCCCTACCCGATAGAGAACAATAAATAATCAAGAAGTATCGGTAGATCATCAGGATTAGCCCCAAGCGACACAAGAAGGGATTTATCCTCTTCAAAGACAGAGATGAATTCTTCCCTGGTTATTCCCCCGGTGTTGATGCTTAACCTGTAAAGATCGATTGCCTCCCTCTTCTTTCCCATGCACAAGGCAAGATGACCCTCGTTTATGTAATCGTGAGCTGTAAGTTTACCCTTCGAGAGCCGCTCATAGTATTTTTCGGACTCCCCAAACCGGCCGAGCGCAAAATAACAATAGGCTATCGGTCTGAGGATCTTAAGGTTACCCGGATCATTATACTCCACCCTGAAATAGTACTTCAATGCGGATTCGTAGTTCTGAAGATCGAGGTAGCAATGACCTGTCATTATTGCCG
>JBAVOD010000110.1:0-11514 GCA_049691735.1 Bacteroidales bacterium | reverse complement strand
GCGACTGGCTTTATGTAGAGGACCATGCTGCGGCAATTGATCTTATATTCCACAGGGGAAGGGCGGGCGAGTCGTATAACATAGGTGGAAATAACGAATGGAAGAATATCGATCTCATCCGGTTGCTATGCAGTATAATGGACAGGAAGCTCGACCGGCCCGGGGGCACCTCCGAAAAGCTCATTACATTTGTAAAGGACCGGCCCGGACATGACCTCCGTTATGCCATCGATCCTTCAAAGATACAGTTCGAGCTTGGCTGGGCTCCTATTCCTGAGTTCGCAAAGGGACTTGAAAAGACAGTTGACTGGTACTTGTCGAACACCGGATGGCTCGAAAGGGTTATCTCGGGCGATTATGAGAAATACTACGATAAGATGTATTCAGGAAGATAATGACATTTTTTTCTTAAGCGCCTGCATGCGTCCAATGAGTTCATCTCCAAGGGCTCCCTTTTTCCGCATATGTTCCTGGATCGCGGCCACCACGCTGTTCGAATTGAAGTCTCCCCTCACCTGTTCAAAATCAAGCTTCTTGACCGTCTCATCGCCATCGATCCCGAATCCGGTCATTGATGAAAGAGTGAATTCCTTGCGCGCGTCCTCATACAGCATTTTGTCAAGATCAATAACGCTCTTTTTCCAGCGCTCCACGATCCTTATAATATCATCGGCCGTAAATTCGCTGACACATTTCCCCTCTTCTTCTTCAATCCTTTCAGCTGCCCAGGTCCACTCCCAGTCATAATATGAGCTGTGAATCTCCCTGAAAACATCGGCCACTCCTTCAATCGTATTTATTTTGCCAGATTCGACATCATCCAGAAGCCGGTTCACAGCCTGTTTGGGCGCGATCAGACCTGCAAGGTCGACCCATTCCCCCTTCCCCATTTCCTGGTCAGGAGCTAGACGTTTCCGAAGCTGGTCATCTGAAGCGAAGGTTATCTTCTCCAGCCGCTTGATCAGCGAATTCCCAAGAAATTTGTTTATGCCTATCTGGTAAAGCTCTATACCCCGCAAAAGAGCATGCCCCTTAATTATCATACTGTTATAGGTATAGCATGCAGATATTTCGCCTGAAATATCCCTCAGTTTGTTAAGCAGATTCCTGCCTTCAATCATCTTGCGGATTGTGTAAGGGCTTAAAAGGTTGAAGTTAACCTGGTCGTGTTTGACGGGATCCTTTCTTCTGTCGCGGACCGGCCATTTCTGGGCGTCCCTGATCGTGCCCACGCTCCTGAGGTTGATTGCCGGAGAAAGGATGCTTTCGTCATTGCTTTCGATAAGATATGAAAAGGGAAGCGATGATGTGTCCATGTTCTTGTAGTGCCTCCCCATCACCAGGGTATAAGGCCCTATCCTGGCAGGCCACAGGAGGTACGAGTCGCTCGTTGTCTTTGAACCGCGCTCCATGATCCCCTGGTGGATCGGTCCCAGCTTATACATATGATTGCTCTGGTTCGATCCGCTTCCGGCGTTCATGAATGAGAAAATGCCTGCGATCAGAAGCGTCGATTTATGATGGGTGACTGTATACGGACCGGCGAAGATAGAGCATGCTTCGCCGTGGTAGCCCCCGCAGTTTGCGAAGAATAACGAATTCTCGGCCGAGTAATGCTTGCCCAGAACTGTTCCCTGGCCGACGAAGCATTTTTCGATAAGGGTTGACTCGGTCACTATCGAACCCGAACAGATGATGAAGTGTTCCATTATAACGCCCGGACCTATGAACACCGGATCTTCAGGGCAGCTGTTTATTGAGCCTTCGTTCAGGGTAATGCTGTCTTCAATATGACTGTAAGGGCCTACCTTTACATTACGGATGTTGCGGCACGTTAGTATCCTGGAGCCTCTGCCGATAACACCGGTGTCGGATCTGACTGATTCAGTGTACCGGGTAACCATATCGTCTATCTTTTTTATCGCCCCCGAACGGTGCCTGTAAAGTGCAATTATGTAAGCATGATGAGCCGACATCCTGTCCCAGATCCTGACCGAACGGGTGCCTGTTTCATTAAGGACTGCAACATCGGTACCGTTGCCGAATTCTGAAATTCCCTCGGTGTGTATCCTGCCGCAGTTTTTGATTATGACATCATCTTCTATTCTGTAATTTGCTATATAATCTCCGATGTTGCTGATGAGCACTTTTGAGCCGATCGCACAGTTATGTATCCTGGCGTTGCTGATCCCATAGGCGGAGCTGACGCCGGATGCATCAGTAAATGACCCGCTCATGCTGCCAATTGTGATCGTGCCCGAAAAGGTCACATTCCGGCATACCGAAGGCTCAAAACCATCGAGGACCCGCACATTGGACCAGTCATCACAACTGCATCCGTTAGACATAAGACTGCTTATCTCATTACTGGTGAGATTGCGGAATATTGCTTCTGAATTCATATGAACGTGTTTGGATTGCTTGTTATTCGACGGTTACGGACTTCGCCAGGTTCCTCGGCTGGTCAACATTGCATCCCCGCAACACTGCGATATGATATGAAAGGAGCTGAAGCGGAATTACTGCCAGGATTCCCGAGAATACAGGTATGGTTTCAGGTACTTCAAGAATAAAATCAGCCATTTTCAGGATACGCTCATCACCTTCGGTGACAATGGCGATCACCTGTCCTTTCCTTGCTATTATCTCCTGGATGTTGTTAATTATCTTTTCATATGAATCGTCGCTTGTGGCAACAACCACAACCGGCATATTTTCGTCAATGAGCGCAATAGGGCCATGCTTCATTTCAGCAGCCGGGTAACCCTCGGCATGTATGTAAGAGATCTCTTTTAACTTAAGGGCTCCTTCAAGGGCGACCGGGAACAGGTAGCCCCGGCCAAGGTAAAGGGCATTTTTGCAATGCTGATATTTTTTGGCAAGTTCGAGTACCCTGTCATTTATCTTAAGTGCTTTTTCAATTTTGGCCGGAATTGCCACAAGCTCTCCGATAAGTTCCCTGTATGTTTCCTCTGATATTATGCCCTTAATAAATCCGATCTCAAATGCCATCATCGCCAGTACAGTGACCTGGGTTGTGAATGCCTTGGTTGATGCAACTCCGATTTCAGGTCCTGCATGCGTATAAACTCCCGCATCGGTTTCGCGGGGAATGCTTGAGCCTACAACGTTGCAGATGCCAAGCACCATGGCTCCGCGTTCCTTTGCTATCCTGACTGCCGCAAGTGTATCGGCAGTCTCGCCGCTCTGGCTTATTGCAATAACTATGTCACCTTTCTTAATAATGGGGTCGCGGTACCTGAATTCCGAAGCGTATTCAACCTCCACCGGGATCCTGGTATATTCCTCGAATATATATTCACCCAACAGACCGGCATGCCAGGAAGTTCCGCAGCCCACTATGATTATCCTCTGAGACTGTGCGATAGCTTCAAGTACGCCATGCAGCCCTCCGAGCATTATACGTGAATGGTCAGGCAGAACCCTGCCTCTGAATGTGTCATGGATGGCCCTTGGCTGCTCAAATATCTCCTTAAGCATGAAATGAGGGAATCCTTCCTTGTCGATCTCCCCTATCTTCAGATCAATCTCCTTTACCTCCGGTTCAACCTTACTTGGCCGGATTGATTTAAGAACGAGCTCGTCCTTCCTGACGATTGCCAGGTCGTCATCCTTAAGGTATATCACTCTTTGCGTATGTTCAACAATGGGTGTTGCATCTGAGGCAATGAAATTCTCACCCTCTCCGACGCCAATAACCAGGGGGCTGCCTCTACGGGCGGCAAAAAGCCTGTCTGTCTCGCTGGTGCAGATAATTACCAGGCCATATGCGCCTTCCACCCGGTTCAGTGCAAGGGTAATGGCCTGTTCGGCGGTAAGGTCGCCTTCGAGATAGAGATGTTCGATCAGGTTGGCAAGCACTTCCGTATCGGTCTGACTACTGAAATGTACTCCCCTGCTTTCAAGATGCCGTTTAAGGAGAGCATAATTCTCGATGATCCCGTTATGGACCACAACAAAGTTCCCCTTGAATGAAACCTGCGGATGAGCGTTCATCTCGTTGGGTTCCCCGTGTGTTGCCCACCTTGTATGCCCCATTCCGGCGGTGCCGTTAAAGTCGGAGCCTTTTACCATTTCTTCGAGATCGGCTACACGACCTTTGCATTTGAATATCTTTACTTCACTATTGATAAGTGCAAGGCCTGCAGAATCATACCCACGGTACTCAAGTCGTTTCAGACCGTTTATAATGATTTCACGGGCAGGTTTAAAACCAATGTAACCAACAATTCCGCACATAAATGATAGTATTAGGACAGCCGGGGAACAAATAACCCCGTCTGATTGAATCAGCTAAGACAACGCAAAAGTAAAATCAATTATTGCTGCAAAAAGGAAGTCTGTGTCAGGATAATATTTTATCGTAAAATTCATTGTAGGCATCGATGTAACCTGATTCGTCCTGGTATTCAAGGACCGGCTTATTTATGGTACTGATATACTTCATCAACTCATCGTTTATTTTATCGCTGCCGATGATCACGGCATCCGAATATTTAAGGGCAAGTTTAGAAACATTTATGAAATCGGGATTCCTTACGAGTTTAAGACTCTCCCCGTCAATGCCGTCATAGCGCAGCTTGTCGGCAAATGATGCCCTGAACGGTGTATTGAACTCGTTGTTGTAAACAGAATAGATAATCTTGTAATCGCGGAACAGGGGGTCATCGTTATAAATACTTCGCAGGTAGACCGGTACAAGCGATGCCATCCAACCGTGACAATGGACAATATCGGGTGCCCATCGGAGCTTCTTTACGGTTTCAATGACGCCCCTGGCAAAAAAGAGAGCCCGTTCATCATTGTCCTCGAATTCCTTTCCTGCTGAATCAGTGACGGTATGCTTTCTCTGGAAATAGTCGTCATTATCGATGAAGTAAACCTGCATCCGCGCCGATTGTATCGATGCAACCTTTATAATGAGCGGATGATCGGTGTCGTCGATGATAAGGTTCATACCCGAAAGCCTTATCACCTCATGGAGCTGGTTTCTTCTTTCATTTATGCTTCCGTATCTCGGCATAAATGTGCGTATCTCTTTCCCTCTTTCCTGAATTCCCTGCGGGAGATACCTTCCTATCTTTGATAATTTTGTTTCACTTAAATAAGGAGTGATCTCTTGAGAAATAAACAATACTTTTTTGCTTTCCATTTACCTGCCTCAATATGCCATTCCGTAACAATTTGCAAAGATAATAATAAATATTCACAAATTTATCAATACTTCCGGGAGGCTTTTTCATGATATTGTGGTGTCCGCTACAGGGCTTTTTTCAATATTTTCTATATGTAAAACCACTACGCGGTAATTATTCTATGGGGAAACCTTATCGCCTACAGCGAATGGAGAATCGGTTAAAACCAGCCCTCATTTTCTGCAACACCATATAGGCTATGGCGAATGGAGAATTGATTTTGTGCCTACCGGTCCGAAATTCTGTTTTTTAACTTAGGTTTGCATAAAAAACAGAAGAGATGAAGGTTATCAGCACTGTCAGGGAGTTGCAGGAACAGATCAAAAGCTCAGGTAAATCTTCTGTGGGGTTCGTACCCACGATGGGTGCGCTCCACCAGGGGCATCTCTCCCTGGTCAGGAATGCCATTGATCAGTGTCCGCTGGTCGTTGTGAGCATTTACGTCAACCCGACCCAGTTCAACGACCGGGAGGATCTGAAGAACTATCCCAGGACACTTAATATGGACCTTGAGCTTCTTGGCAGCGTAATGCGTGAGGCTGATCTGGTGTTTACACCCGGCGACAGGGAGATCTACCCTTATGAGGACAAAAGGGTCTTCCGCTTCGGGAATCTTGACAACGTTATGGAGGCACTTCAGCGGCCGGGACATTTCAATGGCGTTGGGCAGGTGGTAAGCAAGCTTTTCGAGATCGTGAAACCTGATATTGCCTACTTCGGCCAGAAAGATTTCCAGCAACTTGCAGTTGTAAAGGAGCTGGTAAGGCAAACCGGCCGGAAAGTCACGATAACCGGCAATCCGATAATCCGTGAGGAGGACGGGTTAGCAATGAGCAGCAGGAACCGTTTACTTGAACCCGGAATAAGGAAAAATGCAGGCATAATTTACAGAACTATCATGGAAGCCTCAATGGCCTTTGGCAAGATGAATATCTCCGAACTAAAGGAATTTGTCAGGAAAAAAATTGAAAAAACGGATGGCTTCAGTGTAGAATACTTCGAGATTGCTGATGATATGGAGCTTATGCCTGTTTCGCGCAAGGAAGAAATGAGGAAGGACAGACGCTACTTTGCATGTATTGCAGTAAAGGCCGGTAAAATCAGGCTTATAGATAATATTGAGATACCATTGTAATAATCAAAAGCATATCTAACTTTGCAACTTGAAATAATTACCGCAACAATGCAGATTGAAGTATTAAAATCGAAGTTACATAATGTCACTGTAACAGAAGCGAATCTGGATTATATAGGGAGCATAACAATAGACGAGGATCTTATGGATGCTTCCAACCTGATTGAGAACGAAAAGGTGCAGGTGCTTAATAAAAGCAACGGGGAGCGGCTCGAAACCTATGTCATCAGGGGTAAACGGGGCTCGGGTGAGATCTGCCTCAACGGGCCGGCTGCACGAAAGGTTGTGGTTGGCGATGTGGTAATAATAATGTCATTCGCAATGGTTGATTTTCAGGAGGCGAAATCTTTCAGGCCGACGATCGTTTTTCCGGATACCCGGACAAATAAACTGATCTGATTTGAAAAAGGGAATAATTCAGGCGCTCAAGTTTCTGGGATTTCTTGCTCTTGGAATTATCTTACTCTGGCTAGCTTTCCGCAACGTTGAGTACAAAAAGCTTATTGACGGACTGAAAAGAGCTGATTACAACTGGGTGCTTCTCTCGCTCCTGTTCGGCTTATTTGCTTATCTCAGCCGGGCCCGCCGGTGGATGCTTCTTATTCACCCTCTTAACTACAAACCATCGTTCATGAATACCTTCTATGCACTGATGACGGGATACCTGGCTAATCTGGCGCTCCCAAGGGTCGGGGAACTGACCCGGTGCATTGCCCTGGGCAAAAAGGAAAAGATCCCTGCCGACAGGCTTTTCGGGACCGTAATTGTTGAAAGGACCATTGATCTGATATCCCTGCTGCTGATAATGCTGGTCCTGATTATCATCAAGGGTGCTGAAATAAACCAATTCCTCAGGGAAAGCGTCTTTGTCCCCCTGCAACGGGAAATTTTTGCAACACTGGGCTTTACCTGGCTGATATGGGCAATAATCATAGCCGGAAGCATCGTATCCCTTTTCGTGCTTATCCGGAACAGGAAGAAACTCAGAAGGTTCCGCTTGTTTGCAAAGCTCTTTGACGTGGCCCACGGTATACTCGCCGGGCTCAAAACAGTCCTGCATATGCAAAGGAAATGGGAATTCATCTTTCACACTGTCTTCATGTGGACGAATTATACTCTCATGACATGGGTTGTGGTATTTGCAATTGAGCCAACGTCTCATATTACCCTGGGCGACAGTATCTTTTTGCTTGTAATAGGCGGACTTGCAATGTCAGCACCCGTTCAGGGCGGCCTGGGAGCATTCCACTATATGATCTCAAGAGGCCTTGCTTTTGTCGAGGGGGTAAGGATTGAAGACGGTCTCGTTTATGCATTCCTCACGCATGAATCTCAAATGCTTTTTGTCATCCTTACAGGAGCATTTTCATTTTATATGATATTCCGCCGCCAGTCAGTGACCGGGAAGGAGCCGGCAGACAACCAATCCGTCGAACCAGCAAAAAATCATTAACTTTATAAACCTCCTCCGGGTCAGGGGGCGATAAGAATGGCAAAATCAAGAACTGTCTTTGTCTGTCAGAATTGCGGTGTTGAATCACCCAAGTGGATCGGCCGGTGCCCCTCATGTCATGAGTGGAATACCTACCATGAGGAGATCATCGCACCGGTAAAGTCGCACCCTGGCTCATTCACAGCTTCAGCCGGCAAAAAGAAACCTCAGCTTCTTGACGAAATAAGCTCGGATGAGCATAACAGGATGAAGACCGGTATGCCTGAGCTTGACAGGATACTTGGGGGAGGTATGGTTCCCGGATCACTCATTTTGCTTGGCGGCGAGCCGGGGGTGGGGAAATCGACACTGGCATTGCAGCTTGCGCTGGCGCTGAAAGACGGGAGCATCCTTTATGTCTCGGGCGAGGAGAGTGAGGAGCAGATAAGCCTCAGGGCAAAGAGGCTCAGGGGGACAAACCCTGCGTGCTTTATATACAATGAGACTGAGCTGGAAAACATCCTGGCGCAGGCTGAAAATATGAAACCCGGCCTGATCATTATTGATTCCATTCAGACTATCCACACCGGCATCCTTGAATCCCCGGCTGGATCGGTCTCCCAGGTCAGGGAATGCGCCGGACATCTGTTGAAATATTCAAAGATCACAGGAATACCGGTGTTCCTGATCGGCCACATAACCAAAGACGGGACCCTGGCCGGACCAAAGGTCCTTGAGCACATTGTCGATGTCGTCCTGTATTTTGAAGGAGACAACAATTATATCTACAGGATACTGAGGTCGGCCAAGAACAGGTTTGGCTCTACTTCGGAGATTGGCATTTTCGAAATGATCGAAAAAGGATTGAAGGAGGTGTCGAATCCATCTGAAATGTTCATCAATCAGCACGATGAGGCTCTGAGCGGGATCTCGATCGCTGCAACGCTCGATGGTTTGAGGGCGTTCCTCATTGAAACCCAGGCGCTTGTAAGCAGTGCCGTTTACGGCACTCCCCAGCGAAGCTCAACCGGCTTTGACATCCGCAGGCTGAATATGTTGCTGGCAGTCCTTGAAAAGAGGGCAGGTTTCAGACTTGGAATAAAGGACGTATTCCTGAATATTGCCGGAGGGATCAAGGTCGACGACCCTGCAATAGATCTGGCAATAATAAGCTCGGTGCTTTCATCAAACCTAGACATACCGGTGGGGAAAGATGCATGTTTTTCAGGGGAAGTCGGTCTTTCGGGAGAAATAAGGCCTGTTTCAAGGATAGAACAGCGCGTGAGGGAAGCCTCCAAAATGGGATTTAAACGGATTTATATTTCAAAATTCCAGAAGAATATTTCATTCAGTGCTGAAGGCATTGAGGTCATCGGCGTAGGCAAAGTTGAGAATCTTGTCAGATCGCTGTTTGCCTGAGATACCGGCTAACCCCGATTCTAGTACTTTTCTTTCAGGTAATCCCTCCGCCGGCCGCTTTCACTTTTAGCCTTGACGCAGTCGAGCTCAATATTGAAACCCGAAGGCCTTTCAAATTCATCAGTCTCCATTATGCCAAACTGCGGATCAGAGTACACCTTCCTGAGGAATATTGCAAATATCGGTAAGGCCATACTGGCCCCCTGTCCTTCGCCAAGTGTTTCGAAATGAATTGCCTGGTCCTCCCAGCCGCTCCAGACACCTCCGACAAGCTTTGGTGTGATGCCCATGAACCATCCGTTCGAATGGTTCTGCGTGGTGCCGGTCTTGCCTCCGATCTGATTCATGAGATTGTACGGCTCCCTCCTGATCCTGTTTGCGGTCCCGGACTGGACAACCCCGAGGAGCAGGTTCACCATGAGGTATGCCTGATCCTCACTGAGTACCTCTTCAATCCTGGGGGTGAATCTTGAAATTACGTTGCCGTTCTTGTCCTCGATCCTCGTCACGTACATCGGGCGCGTATAGACGCCTTTATTTGCAAAAGTGCCATAAGCTCCCACCATCTCCTCGAGCTTTATATCAGATGTTCCGAGGAAGATCGACGGTACGGGATCGATAAAACTTCTTACCCCCATCTTTTTCATCAGGTCAGTAACTGCCGAAGGCCTGAACTGTTGCATCAACCATGCGGAAATATAGTTCTCCGACTGGGCAAGTCCCCACTTGAGGGTGACCTTCTTCCCGAAATATTCTTCGGGACCCGAACTTCTGGGAGTCCAGGGCACAGAGTCGCCGGGAAGATCGAACGATCGGGGTATGTCCTCCACCTCATAGCAGGGCGAATACCCGTTTTGCATTGCAACAGTGTAAAGGAAAGGCTTGATAGTGCTTCCAACCTGCTTCCGCTGCTGTGTAACTGCATCCCACTTGAAATACCTGAAATCGGGTCCGCCCACATATGCCCTCACGTAACCGGTGCTCGGCTCCTCAACCAAAAAGGACGAACGAACAAAGTATTTGTAATATCTTACCGAATCGTAGGGCGTCATTACCGTATCTATCTCACCCCTCCACGAAAATACCCTCATCGGTACTTTTGTGTTGAAAGCAAGCATAATGGAATCGTCAGGGACGTTCCTTGCCTTCATGGAATAGTATCTGTCACTTTCAGTCACCGACCTCATTATCAATTCTTCAACCTCCTTCTTTGTCAGATCATTCGAATAGGGAGGATTGTTGAAGCCTTTTGCCCGCTTGTAGAAGTCGGGCTGAACCTCTTTTGAAAGATGCTCACGTACCGACTCTTCAGCATATTGCTGCATCCGCGAATTAATGGTCGTATAGATCTTCAGCCCGTCCTTGTAGACATCATAATTTGAACCGTCGGGTTTCCTGTTCTTGTTGCACCAGCCGTAGAGCGGATTGTTGTCCCATTCCCACAAAGCATCCTCATACGATGATTCCCTGACATATTTTTTCCTGTCGGGCTCATTCCTGCGCATTGTATTCCTAATATATTCCCTGAGGTAAGTAGCAAGGCCGGTGTTATGATCCTCGAGCCTGAAGCGGGTAATGTCGATCGGCAATTGTTTCACTGAATCAGCCACATGCGGGTTCAGGTATCCGTATTTTGCCATCTGCGAAATGACGACATTCCTCCTTTGAAGCATGAGGTTGTAATTGCGGACCGGGTTGTACCTGGTTGAAGCTTTCAGCATACCGATCAGCACAGCAGCATCCTGAAGGCTGAGCGAATCGGGAGTTGTATTGAAATAAACCCTTGCCGCCGACCTGATCCCAACAGCATTGTAGCTGAAATCGAATTTATTGAGATACATGGTTATGATCTCTTCTTTTGTATAGCTTCTTTCGAGCTTTACTGCCGTCTGCCACTCCTTGAATTTCGAAATGCCAAGCCTGAACTTTCGAGCTATCCGGGAACTTTTGGCAGTATCCCTGGGATAAAGCTGCTTTGCCAGCTGCTGTGTTATGGTGCTCCCTCCTCCGGTATTCTGACCCAGCACAATAGTTCGCACAATAGCACGACCCAATCCGCGGATATCTATGCCCGAATGTCTGTAATATCTTATATCTTCCGTTGAAATCAATGCATTGACAAGGTAGGGTGACATGTCCTGATAATTGGTCCATGTCCTGTTCTCAATGCTTATATTGCCCAGCAATACTCCGTCCTCCGAATAGACCTCGGCAGCCAGGTTATACTCGGGATTCTCCAGCTCACTGAACGATGGCATCTGGCCCAGCTTTCCCCTTGAGATAAGAATGAACAGAACCACTGCAATAACGAG
>JBAVOD010000109.1:0-3493 GCA_049691735.1 Bacteroidales bacterium | reverse complement strand
AAGAAGCTGATTATACCCTTAATTATAGTTAAAGTCCTGATTATTTTTTATGTTACATTTCTTGGGGACTATGTAAATATTTCACGTAATGCAAACTACATCAATAATAATCAGGAATTTAAATTTGATAACGACAGTACAGTCTTAAGGCAGCAGAAGCTCATCCGGATTGTCAGGAATGAAGAAGAG
Organism: Bacteroidales bacterium; assembly: GCA_049691735.1. Taxonomy (GTDB): domain Bacteria; phylum Bacteroidota; class Bacteroidia; order Bacteroidales; family VadinHA17; genus LD21. The sequence goes on along the minus strand of JBAVOD010000109.1, from coordinate 3,304 downwards.
CGTGGCGTTACTATAATTATACGGGACAGGAAGAACGGCAAAGCCCTTAAGGTAAAACAAGGGGAAATACCCACACCTATAATTGATTAGGAAACATATCTGCCCTTAAGGCAATTTTCAGCATTCATAAAATAAATTTACCTCCATTCCAATATTCCGGTATTCCTTATAGTCATTCGGAAAGGGTGTCAAAGAACAAATGACCCTCTCTTAATGTTTTCTTAATCTCAAATTAATTTATGATTAATCTCCTGTAAACCTTTCGGGAATACCTTTGATATAATAGTAATGAATCAGACCTATGACCACACCGGAATTTTACAGCAGTCTGATCAGAATGAAACCTGACCTTACACGGTTTGCCATGAGTCTTACTTCCAACCGCGAGAAAGCAATGGATCTTTTACAGGAAACTTATCTTAAAGCGATGATTAACATGGACAAATATGCTGATTTTACAAATATCCAGGCATGGGTACTGGCTATAATGAAAAATACCTTTATTAATAACTACAGGCGCAATATCAGAGGGAATGCAATTATTGACTGTACCCGGGACCTGTGTTACATTGACTCCATGCATGAACAAGGCTCTGTTAACTCTGAAACCGATTTCTATTATGAAGAGATCGAAAAGGAGATTGAGGCATTAAGCAATGATCTGAGAAATCCTTTCAGGATGCATGTTGAAGGCTATAAATACGAAGAAATTGCTGATAAGCTCAAACTGAAAATCGGGACGGTGAAAAGCAGGATATTTTTTGCCCGTCGCAAGCTGAAGTTGGCTTTAAAGGATTATAAAGGTTAGGAATATTTGTTGGATAGTGAGGAGTTTAGGGAATAGGGGCTGGCCAGTGACAGCCCCTATTAAATATTAGGATAAGATGTATAAGAGAACCATGACCATCCCTCCGGTAAACTCTTTAAAACTATTCTGAAATGAAAGACAGGATTATTGGATCAATGAGGGTGGCGCCCCTGGTAAATATCGCTGCATTAATAATCATTTTTGCAGGAGTGATTTATGCAAAATCGATCATCAAGCCCTGTTTACTCGCGCTTTTCATAAGTATTATCTGTGCACAACCCGTTTCCTGGCTCGAGAAAAAGAGGACACCCCGATGGCTTGCACTGATCATTGTATTTCTTGGATTGTTTTTGCTTTTTACCGGCTTTGGTTTTCTGTTCGGCAATACATTATCATCTTTTTCAGGCAACCTTTCAAAATACGAATCTGACCTGTCAACGATCAGAGATTCATTTATTCAGTATTTAAATGAAAAAGGTATCAATATCCGGAAGGATCAGATCTTTGCTCTTGTACAACCGGCAAAGATTCTTTCATTTACAGCAGGTGCTCTGAATAAACTTTTTGATATGGTAGGAACTACTTTTCTGGTCCTTCTTATCATTTTTTTTATTCTAATGGAATTCTGGAGTTTTTCAATCAAAGTCAGAACTATTCAGACTGATAAACCCATTTCTTATTTGTCTGCCATTTTACACAATATTCGTAACTACCTTGGTATAAAAACCTTATTATGTATATTGGTGGCAATTCTCATCTATTTTGTGTTGTTGATCATTGGAGTTGGCTATCCTCTCATGTGGGCATTGATTGCAGGACTAACGTACTATATTCCGAATATCGGATCGATCATTTCCATGATCCCGACAATACTCTTTGCCCTGGTACAACTCGGGTTAGGTGGTGCACTCTGGACTCTTGGGGGGTGCACGCTTATACACATTGGTATTGGTAACTTTATGGAACCCAGGATCATGGGAAAAGGTCTGGGCCTGTCAACACTGGTTGTCTTACTCTCTCTATTGTTCTGGGGATTTGTACTTGGAATAACAGGTATGTTCCTGTCAGTTCCGATTACCATGTCAATTAAAATCATACTGGAGCAGGATGAGAAAACAAAATGGATCGCAATACTTTTGGGAACACCGGCTGAAGCTAAAACCTATCTTGAAAAAAAAGAATTGATCGAAAGCAAGCAACATAATAAGGCAGATCCGGAATAAAATCGGGACACCAATTGGGGTTGTCCCCTTTGACCGCTAAAAAGGCCCATCCTTTGAGGGTCTCGATACATTTTCTTAAATTTGCATCAGCACTATGTTCTTTAGGGTGGCAACATTTTTACGTTTGCTCCCGAAAAACCTGAACAGCGGTAAATTAAATTTGCTGTACAATTATGGTGATATGTACAATCCCCGGAAAAAGAATAATTAACTGAAATGAAATTAGAAGATTTTGGATTTAATGATAAACTCGAAGAATTCCGGATTAAAAATAATCTTGATGGTTTTGAGACAGGAAGAGTTTTTTCAGAACATAAAGAAAGATATATAGTCAAAACCGATAAAGGTGAACTGGAAGCCGGGATAAGTGGTTTAATGCGCTTTAACGCAAGTAGCCGGACTGATTTTCCGGCGGTGGGAGATTGGGTTGCACTGACTTCATATGATTCCCGTTTTGCTGTAATTCATAAAGTATCACCGAGATTCTCAATCATCAAAAGACAGGCTGTCGGACAATTTGGAGAAATTCAGGTTATTGCAGCGAATATTGATTATGCTTTTTTGGTCCAGGCTGTAGACAGGGATTTTAATATCAACAGAATTGAAAGATACCTGACCATCTGTAATTCATCAGAAGTTAAACCGGTAATTGTACTTAGTAAGACTGACCTGATAAACGCTTCAGCATTAACTGAGATTATTGACAGCATAAATGCACGTATCAGAAATGTTCCGGTAATTGCTGTAAGTAATGAGACACAGGGCTATGAAAAAATAAAGAATTTCATTGAGAGAGGGAAAACTTATTGTATGCTTGGTTCTTCAGGCGCCGGGAAATCTACTTTGCTGAATAGTCTTTGTGGCAAAACCCAAATGCGGACAGATACCATAAGCCACAGTACAAATAAAGGGAGGCATGTTACAAGTCACAGAGAGTTGTTCATTCTGGAAAATGGTGGAATACTGATTGACAACCCTGGTATGAGAGAAGTTGGCATTGCGGACACTGCAGGCGGACTGGAGATGACCTTTGACATGATTATCAGCCTTTCCCAAAAATGCAGATTCAACGATTGCACGCATACAACAGAGATTGGCTGTTGTGTCCTTGACGCAGTTGAAAAAGGAGAAATAGACAAGTCTTCTTACCAGAATTACCTGAAAATGGAAAGAGATAAAGCACATTTTGAATCATCTGTGGCAGAGAGACGGAAAAGCGACAAGGAATTCGGGAAAATGCTGAAGAATTATAAAAAAGGCAAAAGATAAAAGG
>JBAVOD010000108.1:0-4213 GCA_049691735.1 Bacteroidales bacterium | reverse complement strand
AAGCAGCGAAGTTGTAATTACCTTCAATGAGTACGTGGTTCTTGACAAGATTAATGAGAAGTTCATGGTATCTCCGCCGATGAAGCGGAAGCCAAAAGTCTTTACACGTGGCAAATCAGTTCATATCCAATTATTTGACAAGCTCAGGGACAGTACGACCTACACCTTTTATTTCCAGGATGCCATAAGGGATCTGAACGAAGGGAATCCAATAAGCAACTATCAGTTCGTGCTCTCAACCGGTCCCGTCATAGATTCACTTTCTGTGACCGGAAATGCCCTGACCGGGCTTACACTCGATCCTCCCGAGAACACTATTGTCCTTCTTTACCGGGATCTTGCCGATTCAGCCGTTATCAAGATGCTTCCCGATTATATAACGAGGGTCCTTGAGAACGGTGAATTCCGGATTGACAATGTCCGTGCCGGAACATACAGGTTGTATGCGCTTACCGATGCAGACAACAGCAAAACCTACAACAACAAAAATGAAGCGTTTGCTTTCTATCCCGATACCATCAATATTACTCCATCAAAGAATTACATTCCCTTAAAAAAGGATACGGCAAAGATCGGGCAGCTCCCCGAAAAAGCTCTTGCCGCTGCGCAGGAACCGGTAAAACCTCCTGTCGAGGGAGAGTATCAGCTGATATTGTTCCTCGCAGAAAAGACAAATTATTATCTTACTTCCTCGTCAAGGAAGCTGCCATACGAGCTTACCTATACGCTTTCACTCCCTCCCGACACAATGAAGTTTGATTTTTCGATACCTGAAGCTCCCGCGAAGTCGTTTTTTATTGAACAGAGCAAGGAGAGGGACACCATAACCGTCTGGTTGACCGACAGTACACTTTATAACAGGCAGGAACTGCCAACTATTGTCAGGTTCCCGTATACTGATTCTCTCGGCATAACGAAACTCAGGACCGACTCAATTACAATGAGGTACCTTGCCCCGAAAGCACCCAGGGTAAAAGTTAAAAGACGTGTGGCCTATAAGGCAGCGGCCGATCTTTCTTCGCAGGTGAGACCCGATAAAGAGATAAGTATAACTGCACCGACCCCATTCCTTAAAGCCGATACCTCCAGGATAAAATTCTATGAGCTTATAAAAGATACAAGGATCAGGCACCCCTTCAGCCTCACTAAGGACACCCTCAGTTCGCGAAAGTATTTTGTAAATACAAAGCTTGATCCGGGGAAGAGCTACCTTTTTATCACCGAGTCTTCGGCATTTACCGATATCTATGGAGAATATTCAGATTCGACGGGCATCAGGTTTTCTGTACTGACCCCTCAGTCTTTTGGTAAGATCATTTTTGACATTTCGGGATATGAGGGAGCAAAGATCATCCAGCTGCTCGACAATTCTCAAAAGCTTGTCAGGCAAGTCAAAATGAGTGAAAACGGGAATGTCGTTTTTCCCCTCCTTGAGAAGGGTACCTACCGGGCACGTACAATCTTTGACATTAATAATGACGGGAAATGGACGACAGGTGATTTTGAAAAGCACAGGCAGCCTGAACCTGTTTCTTATTATACTGATGAAATGCAGGTCAAGGAAAACTGGGACATAAACCAGCCATGGGAGCTTGTTCTGGGAAATTTCAAAAATCCGAAGCTTTTATTGGTAAAAAAAGTGACCCGATAATGTTAAAAAGAATTAATTGAGTTATAAATTGCAGAATGAAGTTTTAAGAACGGGACAATTGACAATTAGCCCACGATTATGACAATCAAAACATATTTATCAATTAAAACTTATAAAAATGGAAAATGTAGTTGCAGGTGTTGACATCGGCGGAACAAACACTGTATTTGGCGTGGTCGATAAAGCAGGTAAGGTACTGGCTGAGGGACGCCTGAAAACAACTGATTATCCCGGGATCAACGATTTCGTCAAGGCTGTGGGTTCGAGGATCAGAAAGCTTCTTGAAGGAAAGAAGGATCTGAAGCTTACAGGCATTGGGATCGGTGCTCCCGACGCAAATTACCACAGGGGAACTATCGAACATGCGCCCAATCTTGCCTGGAAGGGTATAGTACCTCTTGGTGATCTGGTAAAGAAAGATTTAAATGTTCCGGTAGCCGTGACAAATGATGCCAATGCAGCTGCTATGGGCGAAATGGTCTTCGGGGGCGCTAAAAACATGAAGGATTTCATTGTCCTCACACTTGGCACAGGGCTCGGAAGCGGTATAGTGATCGACGGAAAGATGGTGTACGGACATACCGGATTTGCCGGAGAGATAGGACACATGACAGTTGTCCCCGGCGGAAGGGTATGCGGATGTGGCCGCCGCGGCTGCCTCGAGGGTTATGCATCAGCAACCGGCCTTGTACGGACTGTATCCGAACTGATCAGCGACATGAGGGAAGAGAGCGTTTTAAGGGATATTCCGCCGTCACAGCTCTCATCAAAGCATATTGCCGAAGCGGCATCAAAGGGCGATCCGGTGGCAGTAAGGGCAATGGAGGAAACTGCTGAGAAACTTGGATTCGGAATTGTCAATTCAATAGTCTTTTCGAGTCCTGAGGCAATATTCCTTTTCGGAGGCTTGGCACAGGCCGGAGAGATGCTGTTTGCTCCTGTAAGAAGATATGTTGAAAAACATAATTATGTACTTTTCAGGAATACTGTTAAAATACTCCCGTCGGGCATTCCGGAAAGCAACGGCGCAGTACTTGGCGCTGCCGCACTGATCCTGAATGAGCTTTAATAGTCTGAAATGGCTAAGAAACTGATAGTTGCCGGGATCGACATCGGAGGGACAAATACTGTTTTTGGCTTCATTGACCGCGAGGGAAATATTGTTGCGGAAGATCGCATTAAAACAGCCGGTTATGCAGTGGCTGAGATATTTGTGGCTTCCCTGTATGAAAAGATGATGGCTGAATACTCGAAAATCGCTGACGAAACCGAGTTGCTTGGCATCGGCATTGGCGCCCCCATGGGAAACATAAACAAGGGAACCATAGAGCATTCAGCCGGTTTGCCCTGGAAAGGGATCATACCGCTTGCGGACCTGTTCAGGAAACACACAGCCCTTCCGGTGCTCGTTACCAACGATGCCAACGCGGCAGCTGTCGGTGAAATGATCTACGGAGGGGCAAGGGGAATGAAGAATTTCGTTGTCATTACCCTCGGAACAGGACTGGGGAGCGGTTTTGTTATTGACGGAAAGCTTGTATACGGACATGACGGGTTTGCGGGTGAACTTGGACATACTGCCATTCGTCCCGGACCTGCAACCCGGGAGTGCGGATGCGGACGGAAAGGTTGCCTTGAAACCTATGTCTCGGCAACCGGCCTTAAGCGCACTCTCCTTAAAGTGATGGCCGACAGCCTCGGTCCGAGCGAGTTAAGGAAATACAGCTTTGAAGAGCTTGATGCAGAGATAATCCATGATGCCGCAAAAAAAGGAGACCATCTTGCACTGGAGGCTTTCGAACGCACAGGCATGATCCTCGGATTCAAGCTTGCTGACGTTGTTGCCCACACAAATCCCGAAGCAATATTCCTTTTCGGCGGACTTGCACTCGCCGGTGACCTGATATCCGGACCGGCAAAAAAGCATATGGAGGAAAACCTGCTTCATATTTACAAGGGGAAGGTAAAGCTTCTGCCTTCCCGACTTAGCACCCGTAACGCAGCCATTCTGGGAGCAAGCTCGCTTATATGGTCGATTAACGAATCATGAATCAGGAACCACAACCGGCAGATATGGCAAACTTCAACCAGATACTGAATCATATACTCGGGGTAATTTTTATAATTATCGTCTTTTCCGTTGCTTATGCCTACCTTAAGCCTCACCAGCTGCATAAGAGAAGACTGGTCTCAACTTTATTCCTGAAAGTGAGCTACCTGTTCTATCTGCTTATCCTGTCGATCATCGTTTACCTGGCGGCGCTTGTCAAAGGCGGACTCGACAAAGTGTTTTATGGTGTTGAGTTTTTTGCTTTTCTGATAGTCCTCTTTGCGCCTACCATTGGTATTTTCGCCCGAAAGCTGGGATATTTCAGTAAGAAGCGGGAGGGCTATAACTTTTTTTTCACTATAGTCAACCTGCTGTCGGCCATCGCGATCCTTGTGATGTATCTTGTTTAGAAAATAAGCCGGAGCCCAATATATGTCCCATGCATATCGTAACTTTACTTAAACTTTAAAAACCTCAACTTATGATCAGCGAGCGGTTAATCACCTATATCG
>JBAVOD010000107.1:0-2806 GCA_049691735.1 Bacteroidales bacterium | reverse complement strand
CTCCAGGTCCGCTTGCGAGATCATTTCGCTTCCATCCTTCACCGAGTTAATAAATTTCACTCCTTCAAACAGATGCGAAAGCAGAACGGGAGAGTTCAGATCATCATTCATCGCCTCATAGCAGTTCTTTTCAAGAGTGCCGAAATCGAAGGTCGACTTGTCCGAAGGCCTGATCATTTTAAGTGTTTCGATTCCCTTCATAAGCCTCTGGTATCCTTTTTCGGCGGCAACCAGGGCTTCATTCGAGAAATCGACAGTGCTCCGGTAATGTGCCTGAAGGATGAAGAATCTCACTGTCATCGGGCTGTATGCACGATCGAGCACAGGATGATCGCCGCTGAAGAACTGATCGAGGGTAATAAAATTCCCAAGCGACCGTGCCATCTTCTGACCATTGATGGTGATCATATTGTTGTGCATCCAGTACCTGACCGATTCTCTGCCAAGTGCAGCAGTTGACTGCGCAATCTCGCACTCGTGATGGGGGAACTGAAGATCCATCCCCCCGCCGTGAATATCAAACACTTCACCCAGGTACTTGACACTCATTGCCGAACATTCGAGATGCCATCCCGGGTACCCGTCGCTCCATTTCGAAGGCCATCGCATGAGATGCTCCGGTGTCGCTTTTTTCCACAATGAAAAATCGAACGGCGACCGCTTCTCTTCCTGTCCTTCAAGATCGCGTGTAGACGTCCGAAGGTCTTCAAGGACCCTTCCCGATAATTTGCCGTAACTGTATTTACGGCTGTATTTAAGAAGGTCAAAATAGACTGATCCGTTCACCTCGTATGCATACCCGTTGGCCATGATCCGGTCGATGAATTCGAGCTGTTCAATAATATGTCCTGACGCCCTGGGCTCTATTGAAGGGTTAAGGGTGTTCAACTGGTCCATGTTCCTGTGGAAAGTATTAATGTAGTTCTGGACCACCTCCATCGGCTCAAGATGCTCTATCTTTGCCGCTTTTTCAATCTTGTCTTCACCTTCGTCGGCATCATTTTCGAGGTGGCCGACATCGGTGATGTTGCGGACATACCTGACTTTGTATCCCAGGTGCAGCAGGTACCTGAAAAGCAGATCGAAGGTCACCGCGGGCCTTGCATGACCGAGGTGCGCATTGCTGTAAACTGTGGGTCCACAGACATACAGCCCCACAAATGGAGGATGCAGAGGTTTAAAAATCTCTTTTTCCCCTGACAGGCTGTTGTAAATTGTAAGGTTATTAATCATTTGCAAAATCATAATCATCACAAAAATAAATTAAAATTCTCAGCTTTAAGCTGTGTCCCAACTTCAATATCCAGTACCTCCTCCCCTCTCAGGGGAGGAGCCGAGCTCACGAGGCAGAGGGGTTCCCGATCCCTTCACAAGCGCAGACAGGGGAGGTGCCGGGCTCACGAGGCAGAGGGGTCCTGATCGCTTATACTAATGCCCAGCAGAGCTTGCCATGAGGAACGCCATCCAGGTCTCCCGTCATTGCGAGGAACCGCCTCCTGGTTGGTATCGCTGGCGGCGACGAAGCAACCTTCTGATCGCTTACGTATACCTTATAGCATCAGCAATCAAAGCCCCTTTCAGGGGGTTGGGGGTGAAATTTCTTTTTGCAAATTCCAAAATTCTTTCTACCTTTGCAGTCACAAATCAAATATTCCTGCCAATCGAGGGTGTTTGATTTTTATTAAGAAGGGCGGAGAGATTAGGCTCTGTGAAACCCTGGCAACCAATCCGCCGTAAGGCGGAGAAAGGTGCCAAAACCTAATCCCGGAAAGGGAGATGATAAAAATTAACACGGAAACAATGAAAGCAATTCATCTGGTTCAGCTCAATCTAATCATGCCGCTCATGCCTATGCGCATGCGCCGGCAGGGCTCCTGATTTCCTCTAAGCCATATTAATTCAAACTGCCGGATCACAACAACATCCGGAACTGCTTATATGTAATTTTTATAAGATATTAATAATCAATTATATATTAAATGGATAACAAAAAGCTGAAATTTGAGACCCTCCAGGTGCACGCAGGCCATCAGCCTGATAACGTAACCCTGTCAAGGGCGGTCCCGCTGTACCAGACTTCATCGTACGTCTTTAAAAATACAAAACATGCGGCTGATCTTTTCGACCTGAACGAGTTTGGGAACATATACACAAGGATGAATAACCCGACTACCGAGGTCTTCGAAAAAAGGGTGGCGGCCCTTGAGGGAGGTGTGGGTGCACTTGCAGTTTCATCGGGACATGCGGCCCAGTTCATTGCGCTTACAACTCTCATGCGGCAAGGCGATAATTTTGTAACCTCCCCGTTCCTCTACGGGGGATCATTCAACCAGTTCAAGGTCACTTTTGCGAATTTCGGGATAGAAGCACGCTTTGCAAAGGACCTTGATATAGCTTCATTTGAAAAGCTCGTTGATGAAAATACAAAGGCGGTCTACGTTGAAACGATCGGCAATCCGGGCTTTAACATCCCCGACTTTGAGAAGTTCTCAACTCTTGCTGGAAAGTATAAAATTCCACTGATCGTCGACAACACCTTCGGAGCCTGCGGCTACCTGTGCAGGCCTATAGACTATGGTGCAAGCGTCATCACCGAGTCGGCGACCAAATGGATCGGCGGACACGGCACAAGCATCGGTGGTGTGATTGTTGACTCCGGGAACTTCAACTGGATGAACGGTAAATTCCCTGCATTTACAGAGCCTTCCGAAGGTTATCACGGATATATATTCGGAGAAAAATTCGGGGCGAAGTCCGCAGGCGCTAATATAGCCTTCATCGTAAAGGCACGGGTCGAGGGGTTAAG
>JBAVOD010000106.1:0-1627 GCA_049691735.1 Bacteroidales bacterium | reverse complement strand
TCCCATATACAGCTCATAAAAGCTGACGGATCGACTGAAGCTTTAAATATTTTGCCACCGGCAGAGGGTGCCAGAACTGGTCATCTTCGGCAAATTGTTCCGGTAAATAACGGGATCTGGCTGGGATATTTTACGGACATGTTGCTTTATTACGACTTCTTATCGCAGAAATTCATCCGTCATTATCCGCAATCAAAATTTTTCCATACTCTTTTACCTTATACTGAAAGAATCCTTCTCATTGCATCAAATGAACTTTTGAAATACGATGTAGTAACCGGCGTATCAGATACAATAATGGAAACCGGGCAGGGTCAGCTTAAGCCAATCTATTGCCTCTTCAGGGATCCGGACGGAATAATCTGGGCAGGATCGGTGAACAGCTTGATAAGATTCGATCTGGCAAAGGGCACAAATGAGAGGATTGAGCTTAAAGAGGAGGATTACAATGTTGAGTGTATCTGTCCGGGCGAAAACGGGGATCTCTGGCTTGCACTTCTTGGCGGTGGTGTTTGCCGGTACAATACGGTTACCCGCGAGAAGAGATTCTATACCACATCAACAGGGCTTTCAAATAATACTACCTACAGTATTCTGAGGGACCGGTCGGGTTATATCTGGGTATCGACAAATAACGGGATCTCAAGGATAGATCCGACCTCGGGGCATATCAGGGTATTTAACAAGTCGGACGGACTTGACATTGTGGAATTTAACTCTGATGCCTGGTTTGCCGCCAAAGATGGTGAATTCTTTTTCGGAGGTGTAGGCGGTATTGCAGGATTTTATCCTGACAGCATTGATCATATAGAGGAGCCGGCAGGAAGACAAAAAGTGATAATTGACGGGATCAGGGTATCGGGTGAAGCAAGGCATTTCAGGAATAATGCAAATAAAGCAGATACAGCGATTCTCAGGAAGGGTGAAAACAATTTCCAGGTGACTTTTTCAACTGCCGATTTTATAAATTCAGAAAAAACTGCTTACAGGTACCGGTTGAACGGGGTTGATAAAGACTGGACCGAAACCAACTTCAGGAACAGGAATATTAACTACTCTAATCTGAAGCCGGGAAGGTACAGGCTTCTTTTGCAGGCAACCGACGCCAACGGGTCGTGGACAGGGCTTAAGGAACTAATGATCAAGGTGCAGCCTTCGTTCGCACAGACAAAATTCTTTCTCATATCAGTTCCGTTGATTATCCTTATACTCACTGGATTGACAATCTGGTTCTATATTAGGCAGGTAAAGCACCGGGAGGCCCGGAAACAGGATACCCTCAGGCTGCAGGCCCTGCAGGGGCAGATGAATCCCCATTTCATATTCAATTCTCTGAATTCAATAAACTATTTCATTTCGAAGAAGGATCCCCTTTCAGCCAACAGATATATCTCTGATTTTTCAAAGGTCATCCGGTCGATTCTCTACAATTTCAATTCTGAATTTATCACCCTCGAAAAGGAAATAGAATCAATCGAAGATTACCTGAATATTGAATATCTGAGGTTCGGCGACAAATTCAACTTCGAGGTAACGGTTGCGTCCGGTCTGCCTTCATGGCAGACCCAGGTGTCGCCCGGGCTCATCCAGCCGTTTGTTGAAAATGCTATCTGGCACGGGGTAAGAG
>JBAVOD010000105.1:0-7307 GCA_049691735.1 Bacteroidales bacterium | reverse complement strand
GCTGTATACTTTGTCGCTGAACTTTAATATTCACCCCGCGGATCCGGGGAGAATTTCCCTGAGCGGGACCAATCGGTGCACCACTGAAACCATTCCTGAATCAGCCGTAGTTGCAGGCTGATCGATTATGCTGAAAACAAGAGCATTATGATCTGAATTGTCTCTGCGGCCACCCCTATTCGCAGGATCGGGTAGGTGCGAACCTTCAGCTTATATCCTTACGACAATCTTCCCTCTTGGCTTTCCTTTCTCTGCCAGATCAAAAGCAGCTGCAGATTTTTCAAGCGGAAATATGTTTTCGATCATCGGGATCAGCTTCTTTTCCCTGAAGAGCCTTTCAAGTTCATCATAGTCCCCGGGAAGGGAGCGCCTGTTTGCTGACGTCAGCTTTTTTCTGCTGAACAGCTTAATGAATAATGATTTCAGATATGATGGCGGCATAAACAGAGTGGATGCATAAATACCATTTCTCTTCAGAAGCTTCAGCGCTACCGAATGGTCCATTTTGCCATAAGCATCGAGGATGGCGTCAAATTCGCCGGCCCTTTTTAAAAGATCATCCTTCCCGTAGCCCATGGTTTCAGCGGCACCGAGCCTCATTGCAAGCTCAGCGTTCCCGGTATTGCAGGTCGCAACTACATGTGCGCCTTTTGCTCTTGCAATCTGAACAGCAAAGTGGCCGACTCCTCCTGTTGCCCCATTAATCAGTACCTTCTTACCCGGACCGATATCACAATTCCGGAGACCGTTAAGAGCAGTAAGTGCAGCGATAGGCAACGAAGCTGCTTCTTCAAATGACATACCCTCAGGCATGTGCCTTGCATATTTTTCATCAATCGGGAGAAAAGCGGCAAGTGCTCCCCATTTGCGGAAAGCTACGGGAGCTGTCCCGTAAACCTTTTCGCCCGGTTTGAAAGCTGATACATCAGGACCAACCGATTTAACAATACCGGCAAAATCAGAACCTAGAACCTTGGGAAATTCAAAGCCTGAGATGATCTTCAGATTGCCCCGTTTGAACTTGAAGTCAACAGGATTTAGTGAAGCAGCTTTAACTTCAACCAGGAGCTGGCCTTTTCGGGCAACCGGATCAGGCAGTTCGTCGTAAACTGAAGCTTCAGGCCCGCCAAATGATCTGGCATAGAATGCTTTCATACTTAAGCTGTTATTCAGTAAACAACCATTTAAGGGTTTTGTTTCGCCAGTTCATTATTGCCTTCCTGCTGGCTAGCTCTGTCAGGGGCGTAAGGTTTAAGTGCAGGGCAGCGCCCTGCGTTACTTAAAGGGAGAAATAATATGCAAAAGAGAGGGAAATGCAACGGAATGGGATCAGTTTATTTGTTGTAGTCAAAAGCAATGTTAATTACCATAATTTCAGATTTCCCGATGGTTCTCACCGGTGGTCCCCATAGCCTGATGCCGCTGGAAACAAGAAAATGTGTATTTCTCTTCTTCATGTGACCGTAGCTCAGCTCGTACTCCCTTTCAGTGATCAGATTAATTGGGATTAACTGTCCGTGATGGGTATGTCCCGACAGCTGAACGTCAACTGATGTTTTACTCACCTGATCAAGCTCTGTGGGGCGATGATCGATAAGTATTACCGGTAATGAATCGCCTGCATTTTTCATTAGCTCAGCAACTGATATTCTCGTCCTGGAATGGGCATCGTTCCTTCCTCCGAGGATAAATGACCTGTTTATGACAATCAGTGTGTCGATCAATACCCTTATGCCGGCTTTTCCGAAAAAATCACCATTAACCTGACCCCCGTAATGTTCATGATTTCCCGGCACCGTAAAACTTCCATACCTGGTTCTTATGCCGCTAATTATTTTTGCATGGGTTTCCATGTTCCCGTCGTCGTCCCTGTCACCTTCAACAATATCCCCGCCGAATAACATTATGTCAGGATTTATTTCTGCAATTTTCCCGGCAAACTTTCTGACAAAGTCAGTATCGGTTTTACCCTGCAGGTGGAAGTCTGATACGAATGCGATCTTAAGGTTCTTCAGATCGGATGACCGTCCGGGAACAGTTATATTGTACCCGGTCACCCGGATAGTCCTGAAATTTATTACCCCTGCAACGACAATGAGCGTGGAAATCAAAATAATGGATACAATTCCTGAAGTCCTGAACTTTACACTTTTAAGTCTATCTTTTCTTACTATTTTAAAAACAGCGTTGAAGAGAAGAAAAATGTCAAGTAAGAGCAACAAAAGAAAGAGGTAAAGGTAAAACGGCAGGAGGTAGCCGGCAACTGTGGACACGACAGATGACAAAATGCCTGCGGCGTCCTCTGAAAGTATGTTGCTCAGAGGATAAATTGATGCCAGCACGATGAATATCAATGTGTAAGCCAACCGATGATTCTTTCCTATAAAAAGACTTCTGATCCTGAAATAAACATAGATGTTCGGGATCAGGTATGTAAGTGTAAGAATTGTATGGAACATCAGCAGGTAGTAATACTCAATGATTCAACATATTGAATAATTCGTTTCAGGGAATTTTCCCAGGACCCATTCGGCCAGTTTCTCCCTCTCAGCAGCAACTGTAAGATCGCAGGCGGCGAATTGTAATCCGGGTAATAGCCTTGCAGCTTCGGCAAGCTTATTTTCCGTTCTGCCGCAGATTATAATTGTGTTCCCTAGTTTTATCAGCTCTCCGGCAAGGCTAAAACCAATACCTGTCGCGCCACCGGTAATGAGAATTGTATTGCCTGATATTTTCATTTCAATTTTTTTCAAAAATAGACAATATTAAGATCAGTGACTCACCCCGGGACGGGATTGAACACTACCTGCAAGGAACTCAGTATAATGAGCAGTCTGCATTTTATGGAAATGAAAATACTTTTTTTGTTAAAGTTGGCTTAATACTGAATGTTTTTATAAGATTGATTGTCTAATATGAAAACACTATTACACCGGTAATTAATTAAAAATGCAGAATATGAGAAAGATTTCAGTGTTGTTATTTGTGCTCCTGCTGGCAGGAGCAGGTTCGGCAAGTGCGCAGCGTGGGTCCATGCAGCGCAACAGGATGAACACCATGCCCGATTCGACGATTATGCGAATGCGCACTATGCGACACGACTCCATGATGAGAAGGAGAATGCCATCGATGCGCGACGACTCAATGATGATGAGAGGGAAGCCGGGCATGTGGCGCGATTCTATGATGATGAGAAGAATGAACCGGTCCGGAATGGGCATGATGAATCACCGGATGTATCAGGGCGCCGGATTCGGTATGAGGCATCCGTATATGCATGGCTATTACGGTGGTGGGATGGACAGGAGGATGAATCCGATGTGGGGATCTGATATTGGAATGGCCCGGCCCTACGGAGGAATGAGAATGTTCGAAAATATCCCTGGCCTCACCGACAAGCAGAAGACCGAAATTGAAGATCTCAGGGCGAATCAGCAGGCTGAAATGCAGAAGCTGAGGGACCAGATGTCGGATAAGATGGCTGCGTTGAGGAAATCGCACAGGGAGAATATAATGAATATTCTTACCCCTGATCAGAAGAAGTGGGTAGAAGATCACATGAAACAGTAACTCTGTCACAGCGGCCCGATCTCACTGATAGTGGAACTTGTCCCTGCTGATCTCAACAAGGAACCTGCTGGGATAAGAAAGAAATGCGTTATAGGTTGTCACAAACGACGGCATGGTTATGATCAGATCCTGTTTAGCCCTGCTGCAGGCAACGTAAAACAACCTGCGTTCCTCCTCTATCTCCTCGATATTTTTAAGTGACCTGACCGACGGGATCAGGCCGTCAAGGGCGTGGGGAATGATCACACTGTGCCATTCGAGACCTTTGGCCGAGTGGATTGTTGAAATGGTAAGAGGCTGGTCTTCAGTCTCGTCGATCAGAGGGACAGTCTTGTTACCGAATTTCTTCGAAGGCGGATCAAGAGCAAAATCAGTGAGGAATTTATCGAGTGAATCGTATTTCGAGGCCAGTTCGATTAAGACACTGATATCAAGAAGTCTTACCTGGTAGTCATATTCAGTAGCCTGCAGGATGGGGGAGTAATAATCCCTGATTATTTCGATCTTACGCGGAATGCCGAGTTTGCTGTCGGATGCCTTGTTTATCATTTCAAGAAGCCTGCTGAGACCTTCAGAGAACTTGCTTCTTTCGATGCCGGCCGGATCGACGCCTTTTTCAGACATGATCCGTTCAATTATTTTATTGGCAGTTATCAGCCCGACCCCGGGAAGGTATTTAAGCACCCTGTGCCAGGCAACAGCATCAAACCGGTTCTGCATTATTCTGAGGTACGATATTACATCCTTGACATGCTTTCGCTCATTGAACGCGAGGCCTCCGACAGCTATATACGGGATGCTCCTTTTATTCAGCTCGACCTCGATATACCTTGCGTGCCAGAAAGCTCTCACCAGAACTGCCACCTGATTGAGTGCGATCCCTTTTTCGCGGTATTCCATGATCTTATCTACCACGAACTCAGCCTCAGCCTGCTGGTCGTAGAACTTCCTGACCACCGGCACGGCATCATAGGTGATCCTCGAATAAAGGTGTTTCCTGTAGCCTATCCTGGCATTCCGGATTATCTCATTTGTGAAATCAAGTATTTTCTGGTTGCTCCTGTAGTTTTCTTCTATCTTGATCACCTTGCAGCCTGGATATTTCTGCGGAAAACGGAGAATATTTTCATAATTCGCTCCCCTGAAGGAGTAAATGCTCTGTGAATCGTCACCAACGACAAGCACATTCCCGGCTCCCTCCGCAAGGTATTCGACAATCTCTTTCTGCACAACATTTGTGTCCTGATATTCATCGACCATTATATACCTGAATTTTTGTCCGAGGCTTTTCCTGAATACCGGGTTGTCCCTGAGCGAGTCCCTTAAAACGTCCATCAGGTCGTCGTAGTCAAAGATCCTGCAAAGCTTCTTGTACTTCTCATAGCCCTGGTTTATCAGCTCGATCTGGCCAATGAAACCGGTCAGTCCGGTGAACTCCGATTCAATCACCTTTCTGATGGTCAGGTTCCTGTTCCTGGCCGATGAAATAATCTCCTGCAGTCTGTTTTTCCGGGGGAAGGCTTTGTCCTTCTTCTCAATCCTGAGTTGCGACCTTATAAGATCGATGGTATCGGCAGAGTCCTCCTCGTCGATTATTGTGAAATCGGGCGGGATATTAAGCATGTTTGAATACTTCCTCAGGATGTAATTTGAGAATGAGTGGAATGTGCCGCCGAAGACTTTCTGCGCATTCTGGTCCTTCAGAAGCTGCTGTACCCTCCCTATCATTTGAGCTGCGGCCCTTCTGGTGAATGTCAGCAAAAGCATCATATCGGGATCGATCCCGGTCTCGAGCATAAATGCCACCCTGTACACAATTACCCTTGTTTTCCCGCTCCCGGCGCCCGCGATCACCAGCACAGGGCCGTTTATTGCGGTAACTGCCTCGAGCTGGGCAGGATTAAGCTCTCCGGCATAATCAATCTTATATTGTCCGGCAAGATTTACCTGTGTCTGATCTGATGGTCTGTTCTCGATCGAGGAAATAATTGATCTCAGCTCTTCAATCTTCGTCGCGATCCGCTCGTCTGAGTCCACTTCGGGGTAGTCGCCGATTGAGACCTGCGAAAGGTCGGTATTTTTTACGACCGGATAACTCTTTGTCTCGTTATCCTGCCTGCCGGCACGGCTGCCTACCATGTCAAAGAATGATTTGAGTGCCCCTTCATTTTCAGGCAATCCGGGTCTATCCGGTTTATCCTGATCGATCCTTTTCCTGATAGCCTCCATCTTCTCCAGGCGCGCCGGATAAAGGGTTTTCTCCTTACTGTTTACAAATTCAAGGAGGATCAGGGCCTTTCTTGAAAACTTCAGGCTTTCGTCCTTTTTTCCGCGGGCAAGTTCAAGCTCTGCTTCAGCATTGAAGAGCTCAGCGAGGATCTCGAGGTGTCCGTTTGTATAATTATGTTCATCGAGCAATTTCCGGGTAAGCTCTTCCTCAGGGATTAAGGTGAAGAATGAAGCGTCTTCTCTCAGGACCTGGCGGTACAGATCACCGAGCTCCTTTGAAGCCTCTTCCAGATCCCCTTTGCGTATCAGCCCTATGACAGCCGCAACCAGGTCACCGATCATTTCGATCATCCGCAGAATATAGTCCTTTTGGTACATAGCTTCATTTTGCAGGGATTAAAGTTAGTCAAAATCGGGCAGACGATCATATCTGATGGAACCTCTATCAATGATGGAACCGCTCCGCGGTAGGGGGATTGAATTTTTACCGGATTGCATGTTAGCATTGATGGAGCCGCTCCGCGGTAGGGATCGCCCCGCGGCAGGTAGTCTAATTTGTTACAGTATCGCGGAGCGATTCCATCATTCCTAGCTACGGGAGAATAATATACATTGTGAACTGCGGAACGGTTCCATCAATAACCACGATCCGGTCGAAAACAAAAATTTTAACTCTGTTCCTCAATAGTCGTCCGTATTTAACAAAAAACCTTTAATTTTGCAGTTCACAATCATTTGGTCCCATAGTTCAATGGATAGAACGGAGGTTTCCTAAACCTTAAATTCAGGTTCGATTCCTGGTGGGACTACTGATACATTTCTTAAATCCCTTTTAATCAGCATATTAAAAGGGATTTAGTTTTTTTAGGGTACACTTTGCGTACCAGGCCTTTGGCAATTTCCTATATTTACTTCAATTTTGAAAAAACAAAAATGGCACCTCACGCTAATCGGAAATAAACGGCATCATGGCGTTTACACAATCGTTATATAGTAATAAATAAAATAGTATATCATGAGAAACAATCGGTTCTGGTTATTACTATTTGTATTCCTTTTACAACTTGGGAGTACCTCTGCTGAAGATTTCAAAGTAATATGCCAGGTTACCGGGTTTGTTAAAACAAATTGTTACTTAATTTATGATTTTAAGTCTAAAGAAGCGGCGATAATCGACCCGGGCTGGCAAGTTGATACTATCATAAATTTTATTAAAGAGAATAACCTGAACCTTAAATACATATTTCTTACCCATGGCCATACTGATCATTCATTTTATGTATCAGACTTAAAAAGTCAATTCCCAAAGGTAAAACTGTGTGTGAATAAAATTGATTTTAAAAAAATGTTTACTCAACTTCAGTGGTTTAAGAAAAACTACGGACAGGAATTTATAGAAAATGAGAGGCGCATTCCTGAACATAAGGCATACATGGATTTTGATCCCCGTTCAATTGGAATCCCTGATATATTTGTCAAGAATAATCAGTCATACAAATTGGGATCTA
>JBAVOD010000104.1:0-16715 GCA_049691735.1 Bacteroidales bacterium | reverse complement strand
TGGTTTTATAAACCTTATCAGGCGGACCGTAAATGGTATATATCATTCCCCTCTCGGTCCTCCAGCCTTCCTTGTAGGAGGTGAAATAGTAGTTGGCATACAATATCCTTGTGTAATATATCCTTATAAGTTCACGGGCTTTGTCAACGTTACCACCGCATTTGATCCAGAAATCATCAAGGGCAAGCTTTGGCCTGACCGATGTTCGCAGGGCTTCCATCTCATCGGCCGATGTGAGGTATGCCAGGGGTTCTATCATTACTTCAGGCCTGGTCATTGAAGGAAATGACTCACCGAAATTGAAGAACGTAAATCCGTCCGCAAGGTCCCTTCCAGCCGAACAAAAATAGACACCTGTTTTCGGGAACATCAGGGGAAGTGTATCTGAATAAGCCAGGGCGATGACCGTGTCGGGCTCGTAATCAATTGTTTTTTCGGGTACAAGGAGTGACGGCGGATACGGGATTTCTTTCAGAGGTTTGTAAAAAGATATAAAAAGGCTGTCTATGCGTTTCCTCGGATAAACCAGGTTCACATATTCATTGACCCTTACAACCGGATTGAACAGTACATTCTTCTGGAATTGACCACGGGCATAAAAGTTGTACCGGTTGGTCGTGGTTCCTGTATTAAAAGGCACAAATGACTGAGTGACCTGGAGCCTCAGCTTGTCGAGAATCTTGACCTCAGCAACATAACTGATTCCCGGTTCAACCTTCAGGGGGATCCTGTAGGTGTATTCAGGCTTGTCCTTCTCCCGTACAATACTGAGATCAACACGTGCAGTATCGGCAAGAATTTTTCCTCCGGTGATATTGTACAGTTTGACGGTTACAAGCATCAGCGACATCGGGATACCCTTCGGATTTGCTTCAGAAAAAAACATATCGGTCGAAAAGAACTTTACCGACAGAACTGATGATTCATCAGTCTCGTTTAAAACGCTGTACCTGGTCTTTAGCGAGCTTTTGGTCGGATTATAAAGATAGGAGAGATCCTTTAGATCGGTTGTGCTCTTCTGGGTCGATTTGCATGAAACCATCACAGCGCATGCCAGTGCTGCCGCAACCATAAAGGCATAATTTCTGTAAGAATTGATCCTGTCCATATGATGATTTTTTTATTAATTATGATTGTCCCAGCAAATCTGCACCCTGCATAACTCAACACTGTCACCCGTCCGTCTTACGCTATGGTTCCTGATATTCCTGTAACCTGCAGACCCTGAGGTAATTATGATTACTTCTTCGTTGTAATGCGATTCAGCCAGATAGTTTATTTCAGCCGATCTTGGCACTTTATCCAGAATGAACTCCAGGTCATAACTGTCGGTCACCCACTTCAGGTACCCCACATTGTTGGTATGCCGGTTTATGTCGAGATCGCTGATGCTTACCCTGAATGGTGACGTTGCTGATCCCTCCGCCTCAGCAGGTTCCAGTTTGCCTGCGTTCCTTGGCAACGCGTTGCCCTCCGGGATCTCAGACCGGAAACGGCTGAGGGTTTCGTCGGGCCGCTGGATTCTCCTTGTCGTCGCATCAACGATAAGCCAGGAAGATGTGGCTGAAGCGATCAGATCACCTTCAGGTGACCGGACCTCATAGTCCCTGAGCGCAAAAAGCCTGTCAATTCCTCTTGGCCATGTCGTGATAACAATATCCGTCCCCCACGCCGGCATGCTGGCTATCTCAGCATAGATCCTTGAAAGTACCCAGATTGTATTGTTCCTCAGCAAATCATCCCTTCCGTAACCCAGCGACACTGCGTGGTGCGATGCAATGTCCTGAAAATAATTGAAAAGGGAATGCAGATTTAAATTACCGTCAGGCCCGGTTTCATAAACATGAACATGGTATCCCTTTTCAAGATGCAGAAATTCATTCATTTCTCATTATTTTTCAAGAAATCATCCACTTCATGCGAGTAGCGTGTCCACTTATCCATCTCCTCATTCAGCTCACGCTTCAGATCCTCATACCTGGGGTAAAGATCGGCATTAAAAGAAGAATTATTTGTATTCATTAGATCTTTATTGAGACCTGCAAGTTCATTCTCGACGTTTTCAATCTTTTTTTCAGAATCCTCAAGCCTTTTGCGGAGTTTCCTGAGGTTCCTTTCATACTCCTTCCGCTCATGGTATTTTTCTTTGTTCGACCTGGCTTCTTCCATGACAGGCCCGGTTGCTGCCTTCTCACTAATGGTCTCCTTCTTATCATCCCTGATCTCTATCTGCCTGAGGCTGCTTATCTTCTTCTTCCTAAGGAAGTCATATATGCCGCCTATATTTTCCTTTATCCTGTTATGCCTGAATTCATATACTTTGCCTACCAGACCGTCGAGGAAATCCCTGTCGTGAGAAACCACAATTAACGTGCCATCAAATTTGATAAGAGCCTGCTTCAGGATATCCTTGGTACGCATGTCAAGGTGGTTCGTTGGCTCATCAAGAACCAGAAGATTAGATGGCTCCAGCAGAAGCTTTACCAGAGCAAGCCGTGATCTTTCGCCCCCGGAAAGCACCTTAACTTTCTTTTCGACCTCGTCACCACCGAAAAGGAATGCACCCAGCAGGTCCCTGATCTTTGTCCGGATCTCTCCTTTTGCCACGTAATCTATGGTGTCGAGGACTGTAAGATTTTCATTCAGTAGTTCATCCTGGTTCTGTGCAAAATAACCTGTCTTAACATTGTGCCCTATCCTGAGGCCGCCTTCATGGTCAAGTTCCCCGACAATTATTCTCGAAAAGGTTGTTTTACCTTCCCCGTTGCGTCCAACGAATGCTACTTTTTCACCGCGGGTAATGGTTATGTCCACATTCTTCAGAACGGCATGGTCCCCAAAGCTTTTTGAAAGATTCTGAGCCTCAACCACCACCGTGCCGGAGCGTGGAGCCGGTGGAAATTTGACGTTGATGGTACTCTTATCTTCCTCGTCTATCTCTATCCTTTCTATTTTGTTGAGCTGTTTAATTTTCGACTGAACCTGGATCGATTTTGTAGGTTTGTACCTGAATCGCTCTATGAATTTTTCAGCATCCCCGATCATTTTTTGCTGGTTCCGGTAGGAAGCAGTCTGCTGCTCACGGCGTTCCTTACGAAGTATGACATACTTCGACCACGAAGCTTTGTAATCGTAGATCTTTCCCAGCGAGATCTCGATCGTCCGGGTGGTAATATTGTCCAGAAAGGCGCGGTCGTGCGACACCAGCATTACTGCGCCCGGATATGTCATCAGGAACGATTCGAGCCACTGGATCGATTCAATGTCGAGATGATTTGTGGGTTCGTCAAGAAGAAAGACAGATGGCTTCCTCAGGATAAGCTTTGCCAGCTCGATCCTCATCCTCCATCCTCCGCTCAGCTCCTTCGTGGGCCTGTCAAAGTCCTCCCGGTCAAATCCCAATCCCGACAGGGCCTGCTCAGTTTCAGCCATATAGCCATCGCCGCCGAGCATACGGTATCGTTCCTCAGTTTCGGCCAGATGATCGCACAGCCTGAGATAATCGGCCGATTCATAGTCTTTTCTTGAAGCGATCTCAATCGTACATCTTTCAATTTCTTCCGACAGCCCTATTAGGTCCGAAAAGGCGGTAAAGGTTTCATTAAGCACCGTCGTTGAGTCGCTTACATTCATTTGCTGAGGCAGATATCCGATAGTAACTTCCTTCGACATATCGATGATCCCGGATGTCGGACTCCGGATACCGGCTATTACTTTCAACAGTGTGGATTTGCCCGCTCCGTTCTTTCCTGTGAGCCCTATACGGTCCTGCTCGTTTATAAGAAAAGATACACTGCTCAGCAAATCAAAACTGCCGAATGAAACTGAAATATCCTGAACCGAGATCATAAAACCAAAATAAAGCGCAAAGATAGAAAAAGTCACCAAGTGGCTTTCTAAAAAGCCTTTTTAGACAGCACCTGATCAATCACCGGAAAAAGCTATCTTTGCCTCAGCAGATTACACAAAGGCTATCAATCAATACCGATAATGAAACACTTGCCGCACTTTCTGAGGCACTTGCTGCTGCTGACAGCAGTCATCTCAGTAACATACTCATGTAACAAGGATAATGGGACAGAGTTCAATTATTTTGTTTCGAAAGAGCTGAAGGTCACCTATTCTTCAGATTATATCACCGGCCTTTTGAACAATGTGACTACGTCGTACCCTGAGGTAACAGACCTGCGTCAGTATTTTTCAGGTGGTGTGGAGGTTTACGGTATTGTTTACAAAACAACTGTGGATAACAAGTCAATTGAGGCGTCAGGACTTGTTTGCATACCTGAAGGGCCGGGGGAATATCCTGTCCTCAGCTTTCAGAACGGTACAAACACAGTGAATGCTTACTGCCCAAGCGAATTTGTAATAAATCCTGCATACCAGATGATCGAAATCGTTGCCTCAATGGGATATGTTGTTGTGATCCCCGATTACCCCGGCTTCGGTGAATCGTCGGATATTGCCCATCCATACCTGATCGCAGAGCCAACCACAAAATCAATTGTCGATATGCTCTATGCTGTGAGGGAGATGAGTAATACCGAACTTCCGGAAACCAAAATCCGGAATGAATATTACATAATCGGTTATTCCCAGGGAGGGTGGGCAACGCTTGCCCTCGACAAAGCACTTGAAACAGAATACCAGGGTGATTTTGACCTGAAGGCAAGTGCCTGCGGTGCAGGCCCTTATAACCTGGTATCATTGTTTGAGGAAATGATGAATGTTGTTTCGTATCCTATGCCGGTATACATCGGTTATATAGTCAATGCCTATTCGGTTTATCACCAGTTCACAAATCCGGTGAGCGACATACTTCAGCAACCTTATGATTCAAGGCTTGCTGCGCTGTACAACGGTAACCTTGATTCTGACCAGATTAATGGTCAGCTGACATCAATCATAAAGGACCTGTTTACCGCCGATTTCCTTTCAGGATTTGCCTCAGCGCCGAAATACTCCTCAGTAAGAGACGGACTGACCGCCAACAGCGTAGCAGCCTGGAATACACAGGTTCCGCTGTACCTTGTCCATGGCGGGGGCGACACTTCGGTTGATCCTTCATCTACTGAAAATATTTACCAGGCATTGATCGGGGCGGGCACTTCGCCCCAGATCGTTACAAAGGAAATACTGCCTGCACTCGATCACGGCGAAGCACTTGTCCCGGCAATGCTCAGGGGCTTGAAATTCATAAATGACATAAAGATTGTAAATTGAACATTACTGATCCAAAATGAGCTATCAGGAGTTAAACTTTTTAATTATCCGGATGAAGTGAGAAGGAAAAAGGATTTGCCGCTGTTGAGGAGTGTGAGGATCACCGACATCGGGGCTGAGGGAAATGCAGTGGCAAGGGTCGATAATATGGTGGTATTCGTTCCCATGCTGATCCCCGGAGATGTCGTTGACATCCAGGTAAAGAGAAAGAGGAAGAACTATATGGAAGGAAGGGTTGTGGCTTTCCACGAATACTCTTCCGACAGGATAAGTCCCGAATGCATCCATTTCGGAGTCTGCGGAGGATGCAAATGGCAGCATCTTCCTTATCAGCTTCAGCTTTTTTACAAAGAAAAGCAGGTAAGGGAAAGCCTTGAAAGGATTGCAAAGGTCGGCGTGCCCGGAATCAGGCCTATTATAGGGTCGCCCGAAACTTACTGGTACCGTAATAAACTCGAGTTCGCTTTTTCTGATAAGCGCTGGCTTACATCCGAAGAAGTATCATCCGACAATGAATTTGCCAAAGAGGATGCGATCGGGTTCCATATCCCCGGTTTGTTCGACAAGGTGCTTGATATCAGGGAATGCCGTCTCCAGCCTGAGCCTTCCAATTCGATCAGGAATGCAATTAGGGAATATGCCCATAAGGACCGGATGACTTTTTTCAATACCAGGGAGCAGACGGGATTCCTCAGGAACCTGGTTATCAGGAATTCTTCGTCGGGAGAGGTGATGGTCATTATTGTCTTTTTCTATGATGACCCCAAAAGAAGGGAAGGCTTGCTTGATTTTCTAGCGGATAGATTTCCGCAGATTTCTTCGCTCTGGTACATTATAAACGAAAAGAGAAATGACTCGCTGGCTGATCAGGAGCCGAAGCTGTACAGGGGTGAAGACCATCTTACTGAAATGATGGGCGGCCTGAGATTCATGATCGGGCCCAAATCATTTTATCAGACCAATACGGTTCAGGCCGAAAGGCTCTATACGGTGGCAAAAGAGTTTGCAGGTCTTAACGGAAAGGAGATCGTTTACGACCTCTATACAGGGACAGGAACTATAGCTAACTTCCTTGCAGGTTCATCCCTTAAAGTTGTTGGTATTGAATACATAAAGGAAGCTGTAAGGGATGCTGTTGCGAATTCGGAACTCAATGGCATTGCCAATACCAGCTTTATCGCAGGCGACATCAGATCGGTGCTGAACAGCCAGTTCATTACTCAGCATGGCGATCCTGATGTTATTGTGACTGATCCTCCACGGGCAGGGATGCACAGCGATGTTGTTGAGGCTATAATTTCCGCTTCACCTTTAAGGATCGTTTACATTAGCTGCAATCCGGCCACCCAGGCACGTGATATTGCAATCCTGGCTAATGAGTACCGGGTTGCAGCAGTCCAGCCTGTTGACATGTTCCCTCATACCCATCACGTTGAAAATGTTGTACTGATGGAGAAGACCCCTAAATCCTCCGCCTTGCTACGCCGTCCGCGTGTCGCCGAAGCTTCAGCGGAGGCACTAGCGGCTACGCAGAGGCGCAGGAGGGGGACTTTGATTAGAGGTTTAACAGGTACACACCTTTTGACCGGAAATTAAGAAATTCTTAACAACATTTTGTATTTTCACCCGAACATGAACAGACCGGTTCGGTATTATTGAGCAAACCCTGGATAAGGCCGGCAGCACAACCTACGCCTGCCTTGACGGTTATTGCGTTTACCGGGCAGTTAAGCTGACATGCACCACATTCCATACAATAATCCTTTCTGATAATATGAGCTTTTCTTCCTGAAAGCTCAAAAACCTCATGCGGACACACCTTCAGGCACATTCCGCAACCGTTGCAAACCTCTTCATTCAACCGGAGCGTTACAACATCGGGGAGATATATCAAATCTTTCATAATGGCTCAGATTAATTTTCCGATTACCGATAATATAATGCCGGTCACTGCCGACCCTAACTGAAAAGGCAATGAGATTCTTGTTTCTTTTTTTACTCCTGAAAGTGATGTATAAGTCGATGACCCTGTAAAATTCATGGCCTGAAAAGAGGAGATCGCTGATATGATAAGAAACCACGAAATTATTTCAAATGCGTTAGTTCCTGTGAGGTTCAGTAACAGAAGTACCAGAAAAACAACTGCACCTGCGAAAAACCCTTTTATTGAAAAGAATCTTCCCGGAATGTAGGGCAAAAACATTGGAGTCAGCACAATACCTGACGTGTATGCCAGAAAGGTGTTCATAATTGCGGGACCACCTTTACCCTGGAAGTCTTTAAAGGAGATCCCGTTAGCGGACAGTCCTGAAATCAGGAATAATAAAGCAATGGCTCCAAGGAGATAATATTTCCCGTACATAAAATCATTCGGGATCAGCTTTACCCGGTCCCTGAAGCTGAAAGTAACTTTTCGCATCTCAGGGTCAGCCCTGTACCCATCGCCGACAAACTTTTTAATGTCCGATGCACGGACGGGCCCATAGCGGATATTGAACCCTGTTTCCTCCCTGACCTTGTGTGCTGCCACGCCTGTTGCACCCAGCTGGGGAAGGATTATCCTCTTATGATTTACAATCGTGGCGAGTGAAACCTGTTCCATTCTGCCGACAAGCTCTTTAGTGCCAAAAGTACCCTTTCCGGCAGCGCACCATACATTTACTCCCCTGGTATCCAATACTAAAATCCATCCGTTCAGGCCGGAGAGATTTTTGCGCAGCGTGTCAAACGATAGTTTATAGTTTGCAGTGACAAAAACGTCAGAGCCCTGATCAGGATGGCCTGCCGCGTAAATTCCTGGATCAACCCTGTATCTGCCCCGGTTAATACCCCACCTTACCATTACAGTACCCAGGAAATCCCGGAATCCAAGCCTGGTCGAAACCTGATTTATTGTCGTCCCTTCAGCCGGAACAGTGCCGGTGATAAAATTGTTTTTCATTGTTCACTACTGAATAATTCGGATTTTTAGTATGCCTTTTCAGGGAATTTATAGAGCATTTCTGATCAGACAATACAATTATAATGACGTAAATATACGTTAAATATTTTTTTAACGTATATCTTCGTCAATATTTTTATTTTTTTCAGGGCAATTCCTGGAAAACGGTCGCAGGTTGCATGGTGCAAGTTGCAGGTTGGTCTGCAACCTGCAACCCGCGGGATCAACTATCTTCTGTTATTTGTCATGCAGGGGCAGGGGACGGACTTTATCTTCCTGTGTTTGTACTGAGTTGCACAACTGATGTCGGTGAAGATAATTATTAGGAGTAAGAAAATTATCTTCAGGTAAGTCATTCGGAATTTTGTCACTTGCACTGTTTCTTAATCTAACGTAAATAAGCGGTAATTATGATATTTGGTCTGAAAAGGTTCTCGCAGAGTTATATTACGACATTACGGCATTACGGCTTTACGACATGAAGGCATCAAGGACCTGACCACTGTCTTTACCGACAGGCGATTACCGATTACCGTTCCCGGGCTCTTAGCGTCTTACCGTCTAAGTGTGAGATTTTCGGTTTTATTGCTCGCAAAGCCGCAAAGGCGCAGAGAAGACCGAATACTGAAGGAAGAAAAAGCCCGAAGCCCGAAGCCGGAAACAAGAAGGACGAATACGGATGCCATGCTTTCCGGCGTATGATATCAAAATGATATCAAAATGATATTAAAATGATATTAAAATGATATTAAAATGATATCAAAATGATATCAAAATGATATCATCCTATTGACAGCAAACGTGTTCTGTTAAATATTGGACTGATACTTACCGGCACAATTATAACAGCAGATTGATTACCCTTTTGTTTAAACTTCTTTCAAAATCTTAAACCTTTTTCAGGTGGTTTTGTTTTTTCATATGCTTAAGCATTCTTGTATGGGGCAGATACCCAACGAACTCCTTTCAGGGGGCAGGGGGTAGACCACGCAGTTTGTAGAGTGCCAGGTGCGAGGGGCCAATTAAAAAGTCATTGTAAGTATATATTCACTCATTTACAAGCAGATCTTCATGAACAAAAAAATAGCAGTGCTGATTCTTGTGATGCAGCATACGGCAATAATGTCCTTCGGAAAAGACCTTATTACTGCGGCTGATTCAGGCCGACATGATGAGACTGTGATTACCGTATTGAACCTGAGGCCGACGGTATTGATAAAGAACAATATGATGATCCGGCTGAACTTTGATTTTCGGCAGTATTTCAGGATGCTCAATACGACATCGGGTCGGATGGAGAAGCTTTCTGAAAAGGACGTACTGAATGAGATGCTGGTAAATGCTTATATCGACTATGGCATATCGGGCAATGTGACAATATTTGCTCAGTTGCCGTTATCGGATACCCACGAGAGTACACCCGCGGGAGTCATAGCTGAAAAAGGACTTGCAGATATCGGGGCCGGCGTCGGGTACAAATTATTTGATGACAGATCGGGTAAAAATACGATAACCATCGAGGGTACTCTTTACGCCCCCACCGGTAAAAGCTTCCGATTAACGCCATCGGATTATCCCTCGGGTATGGGGATCATCCGCTTAAAGGGGGCTTTGACAGGCTTGCACCGATCAGAAAACTCCGCATTTATCTATTCCGGATATTATGAATACAGGCCTGCAAATGCTTCGGATCTTAATATTGGAGATGAAGTGGGTATTATCGTCTTAAGACAGAATTATTTTAAGACCATTTATGGAAATTTCGGGGTTGAATACGGCGGGTTTTCATCTGTTAAAGCAAAGGATAAAATGGCGGGAGCAGATCTGGTCCACACCGGCGACTTTGCAGTAGATGCTTTTGCCGGTTGCTGGTTCGAGTATCAGAAGAATCTTTTCTTACGGTTCGGGCTTCCCTATACTGTTTATCAGAACGGTAGTTTGTTTACAAAATACAATGTTCTGATTCAGTTGGATTACCGGTTCAAATTTTAAATTAATCAACACTGAAAGAAATGAAAAAAAATATCAAATATCTGTTTCTTATTGCCCTTACAACAACCGGACTGGTTTCATGCAGGAACACGGATCAATCATCCCGGGACAGCTTATTCCTGGGTTACATCGAAAATACCCAGATAAATGTAACCACGAGAATACCCGGCAGGATCACGGTCATTTATGTTAATGAAGGTGACACTATTAAGCAAGGTGGAAAGGTTGCCCAGCTGGATGTCCGCGAAATGCAGGCAAATCGAGCCGCATTACTGGCAAAGCTGCGTAATGTTGAGGTCAATAAAAAAAGGGTGGAGAACCTGTATAAAGCCGGAGCCGTTTCGCAGCAGAGTTTAGACGAAATAACCACAGCATATGAAATGCTCAGTGAACAGCTGAGGGCGCTCGATACCAATGTCGGTGATATGACCATTACTGCTCCTGCAGACGGGATTGTAAATGTGAAGGTATTGGAAGTCAATCAAATGATGGCTCCTGGTATGCCGGTTATTGTAGAAACAGACCCTACCGGAACCTGGGCCAGGTTCAATATACCCGAAACATTTATTGATCAGTTGAATCTTGGGGATTCTTTTGTTTTGAACAGCAATATAACCGGCTTGAATTTTAAAGCCAAAGTAACTCAAATACTCCCAATGGCGGATTTTGCCACACGTACTCCTACCACTTTAAGAGATCAGCACGATGTGAGAACTTTTGATGTTAAAATGAGAATTCTTGATCAGCAGTTAAAGTGTAAACCAGGTATGTCAGTTTATTTAAGCCTGAAGCCGGCTGAAAACAATATCCCTGAATAAAACTGATAAGTCATGAAAGCTGTAAAAACAGTACTGAAAATCGTAATGCGGATTGTGCTTATATCCCTTGCTCTCATATTGTTTTTCAGCCTGATGGCAGGCATGTATTATAAAAGCACTCCGTTACAGATCAGAACGGCGATAGTCGATCAGGATCATTCACCCCTCAGCAGATCTCTTATTCATAATATCAGAGCATCAGAGTATTTTAAGATTACCGGCCAGGCTGTCGATTACCTTCAGCTGCAAAGGATGATCGACCGCGGCGATATTGATGTCGGGATTGTTATCCCCGATAATGCTTACCGCGACGTACTTAACGACAGGAGTGTAAATATTCTGGCTGTCCTTAACGGCACTGCCAACCCTACTGTTCCCAAAATGGCTATGATCATGCTTGGTAAAATCACTATGACACTGGGGAATCAGATAGAAATGAAGGTCAGGGTTGAAGACCTGGGCGACATACCTAACTCAAGGCATCCGAAACAGCCCGTGCTTTCGGTGAACGAACGTGTATTCTATTCACCGTCGCTAAGTATGGAGTCATCAATGCTGCCGGCTTTCATGGGTCTTGCCATGCAGATTGTCTCTATGCTTATTGTTTTATTCATGCTGGCAGGAAATTTCAAAACCTTCGTAGAGAGAACACCGGGGTTAAAATCCGTCAGGCAGTTACCAGTCGGGAATCTCATACCGCCTGCCATAATTTCGTGGTTAATCGTAGGGACGTCAATATCGGTGGCTTTTTTCACCACAATGACACTTTTTAATGTGCCATTCACAAAACAGGTGATGTGGAATGTGACAGCAGTTATTTTCATTTTTGTTTTGTCGATGGAAAGTATATCCTTTTTCCTGGCACTCAACATAAGGAACGGTGCTGTTCTGGCTGGCATAATTACGCTCATAGTAATGCCTGCTTTCATGTATTCGGGCTATCTGGTACCCCTTGAGCAGATGGCCGACATACCTGTAATGATCGGAAACTGGTTTCCATTAAGTCATTATCTGCGTGCACTTTATCCTGTTTTTAATCACGGACTGGGATTATCTGATGTTTATCCTCAATTATACACATTGCTTAAATATGCAGCCCTGTTTTTGACTCTGTCGGCAATATCTATCCTTTTCGGTCATTTTGAACGAAAAAAAATAATGAAGAATAAAACATGGGCTTAGATTAAATATTTGGAGGAGGCTTTGTCATGAATGATAAAATAAATTTTCAGGGAATTAAAGTATATGCAATTATTTTACTGATGTTATCAGGAATGCCGGGGCATGTTTCGGCTCAGCAGATCATAACATTAGACAGGGCTGTTGAAACTGCACTATTCAATAATTATGGTATAAAAGCGTCAGAAAGCCAGGTAATGGAGGCACGGGCAAAATATGCCCAGGCATACTCCACATTCCTGCCTCAGGCCGATGCCCTTTCAAAATACTTCTACAGCAACAACCTTCCGGGAATGTACTCTCTTGCGGGAACAAGTGTCCCGGTTTTAAATAACGGTTCCCCAACAGGTGATAATATCATTCTTCATTCAATGGCTCCTTATCCCGATCTCGCCAGGGACGCAATGACTGTGGATTTTAATGTAACCTACCCCATCTATGCAGGCAATAAAAGGAAAAACGCTTTAAAAGGGGCATCACAACTTGAAGCAGCTTATACATCCGATCTTGATGAAACCAAAGCCCAAACAGTTCTGAATGTAAAGACAGCGTTTTATAATATTTTGTTTATCAATGAATTAATAAAAGTAAATAAGGAAGCTCTGGATCAGATGAGCGGGCACCTTTCTATGGCTGAGAAAGCATATTCCGAAGGTACGCGTTCGGAATTTGAAGTACTGAGTTTTAAAGACAAAGTGGAAGAATTCAAGAGTAAAATAATTGAAATTGAAGGGAATCAAAAAGTTGCCCTGCTGGGATTAAAAAATCTTATGGTGATCCCCGACTCAATAAATATCGAATGCAGCGGTAATTTAGAAACCGATAGCCTTATTTTTAATTCCATTAATGCCCAAAATATTAAAGGCGTATTGGATAATAGCAACAAAATCAGGTACCTGAAATCCATGAAGGAGGTGCTTGATAAGAAAGCAAAAATAGAGGCTGCCGAAACCCTGCCTCTTTTGTTTGCTTTTGGGAATTATCATGTATATCACGGAATCGATTTCCCACCATTCGATGTTAACTGGAGACAAGGTTATGCAGCCGGAATAGGATTAAAAATCAACCTTTTTGACGGTAACATGTCAAAAGGCAGAGCAGCTGAAATAAAAGCCGGAATTGATAAAATCAATAATTTTCAGGATGGACTTACACTGAAATTAGATTATGAAATCCAAAAATCCTTTACAAATATCGAATCGTTGAAAGCTCAGAAAATTTCTACCGGGAATAACCTTAAGGTCACAAGGAAAGCATATGACATAGCAAAGGCAGCATACATGAACGGAGTCATCACCTATCTGGAACTTAATGATGCTCAATTAAATATTACCAGGGCGCAAACCTCTATCCTCAATATTGAAAAAAGTATTTTAATTGAATATGCTAACCTTGAATATTTAAACGGGGACCTTAAATAATAAATAGACGATCTTAAAATGTCTGATTCACATAATTTAAAATTCAAAAAAATAAAGCTATGGACGGGAAATTTGATGTGATTATAATCGGGGGAGGCCCGGGCGGTACTCCGGCGGCCATTCAACTGGCCTCAGCCGGGAAAAAAGTTTTGTTGGCTGAGGAATCCGGAAAGCTGGGTGGTGCATGCCTGTTTGTTGGATGTATTCCTTCGAAAATTATCAAACATGGTGCTGATGCCTTTTCTAATTCGGCACAAGGCCATCGTTATGATGCGGTTTCAAAAGAAGTTCTGGCGGCGACATGGCAATCGATCCGTCGTGATATCGATCGTATCCTCAATGGCCGTTCTTCTGAAGCCGCACAGCAAATCAACAGGATGCCAATTACTTTTATGACCGGGAAAGTGCGGTTTATCTCAAATAACGAGGTAGAGATCAGTAATAATCGTTACCGGTTCGATAAAGCCATAATTGCTCCGGGTTCACATTCGTTCATCCCTCCTGTCAGGGGGAACGGAGTGCAGGAAGTGCTCACAAGTGAAGTTTTGTTCCGGCTACCCGCATTGCCTTCATCGATGCTGATTATCGGCGGGGGTCCGATAGGTATCGAAATAGCCCAGATGCTTACAAAACTTCATGTGAAATGTCCAATTGTTGAAATGATGCCTTCGGTTCTGTCGGGAGTAGTGGAACCCGAATTTGCAAGGGGTATTACACAAAAGCTGCAGGAATCGGGAATTGATGTGAATACGAGTTCCACGGTACAGGAGATCAATAAGATAAATGGCGCATTCCGGACAGAGTTTACAGATGCTGAAGGGAAAACCCGGATAATCCTTGCAGAGAAAGTGCTGGTCGTGACTGGCAAAGTGCCTTCCATTGAAGATTTGAATCTGGAGGCAACCGATGTGCATTTCGACAGGCATGGTATATCGGTGAATGAGTTTCTGGAAACGAGCGTGCCCGGCATTTATGCAACAGGCGATGTAGTTGTGGGTGCTCCCAAATT
The DNA here is from genome assembly GCA_049691735.1 of Bacteroidales bacterium. Classification (GTDB taxonomy): domain Bacteria; phylum Bacteroidota; class Bacteroidia; order Bacteroidales; family VadinHA17; genus LD21. The sequence goes on along the minus strand of JBAVOD010000104.1, from coordinate 2,132 downwards.
TGCTCACACAGCTACCTATGAGGCACATATTGCAGCCACCAACATTTTGAGAGGGAATATCAGCAGGGTATCTTTTACAAAGAATGTATGGGTATTATTTTCCGATCCTGAAATAGCAGCAGCAGGTCTCACTGAAACCGAAGCAGTGAAAGCTGGTTATGATGTAATGACAGGAGTTTATAATTATCAGGTGGAAGCAGCTTCACAAATCAGCGGTGATACTTTCGGGTTCCTGAAATTTGTCGTCAACCGGCAGAACCAGGTGATCCTGGGAGTTCATCTTTTTATCAACGGCGCTTCTTCACTCAGCGGGGAAGCCTCATTGATCGTTGCTAACAAATTAACATTGACGGATGTAGCATCTACTATTCATCCGCACCCCACCCTTACGGAGGCTTTTAGTACCCTGGCAACAAAGATGCTGGCTGAACATCAGGTCACCGAACCCCCGGTTGTCATGAAAACAAATGCAGGAATAGAATGAGTTGTCTGATTTTTATTGACCCCAGCCGGCAAGGTTATACATTCACACCTGAGGCTTTATCTTTTCAAATAATCCAATAAGTTTGGTCCTGTAAATGTCAGTGATCTGCGATTCATGTTCTCCGATAGGTTTTACCGGAATAAGGTCAATCACTTCTTCCGGTTTAAGGCCGGATTTAAACATAAGGTTTAATGATGCAATTATTGTATCGTTTATAGAATCGCTGCATTCTTTTTCAGTGAGGCCAATTTTCGCGCCGATATCTGCTAGCTCCCGCCACTGGAACCAGAAATAGGTCGGCAACATTGCCGACATGATTGCATAGCTTTCGAGTTTTTCTTCAGGTACCTCAAAGGTATAACCTAAAAGCCTGAGCCGGCAGAGTATCTCCTGTTTCGTATTGCCGGCCAAACCAGACGAGAAGCAAACGGGGTTATAGCCTTCATTGATATAGGATGTTGCATTGGGGATCAGTCGGGCTATTTTTGTGACCTGAGTCAGTTTAGATGATATTTTAGCAATCGTGATCTTTGGAGCGAGAGATATTAAAATGGTATTACTGTCAAAACTCCCCTTTATGATTTCGAGGGTATCCAGGACAACCGGAGGATGCAGGGAGATAAAAACTATCTCCTGAGCAGCAGCTGCAGAGGCATCTCCGATCCGGATATCAGGGAATGATTTTTTCAAATTATCGGTAACATCTTTGTTTGTGTCGGCAACAACGATACTATTGAATGGGGCGCTCTTATTTTTAAATGCCTGCAAAATGATCCTGGTAACTCTTCCGCCACCTATAAAACCTAAAGATTGATTCATTGCTGCAAATTTTAAAAATAGTTTGACTGGTATAATTCAACAATTTTAATTATTTTTTATCGAACTTCATAGTTTTTGACGATCGTTGAAAAGGTACTTTTAGTTCATTAGTGGGTGATGCACAATTTAGTTAAAAGCAATTAATTAAATTCAATCATATGGATGTAAAACAAAATTTATGCAAACCTTGTGCGGTTTGTGGTGAAACTAATCCTGGGTCATTTAAGATATGGTTTGACGGATATATCAAACTTTATAGGTGTTTAAAGTGCGGCTTTGTATCACAGTTTCCCGGTCCTGGTAAATCTACAATTATTGACGATTATCAGGATTTGTATTCTTTGGATTTCTTGAAACAAGGCAAAGAATTTATGTCTCCACATAGAAGGAGAATTTTTCAAGATACTTTAAATCGTATACTTGCAATAAAAAAATCCGGTGATATTTTGGATATAGGATGTGGAGACGGCCATTTTCTATATTTATGCAAACAAAAGGGATTTAATTGTACTGGTGTTGAAGACAGTAAGTCACTTTCATCTTTTGCTTCGCAAAAAACGGGAACAAATATAATTTCAGGAAGATATAATAGGGATATGTTCCCTGCTGAAAGTTTCGACATAATTACTTTAATTCAAGTGTTGGAGCATATTCCAGATCCGAAAACTGCGTTAGAAACAGCATCCTATCATTTACATCGGAATGGAATATTATTAATAGAAATTCCATCCATCAGCTCTCCTGGTTTTATTGCGTACCGATTTACAGGAATTAAAAAACTGGTTAAACCTCCTAATGGTGTTATAACTACTCACTTTGGGTACTACAC